>JAKEFK010000258.1 GCA_022616075.1 bacterium | reverse complement strand
TTGTTCGGAAGAATGTTTGAAGACTGGACGATTGAATCCAGCCTTTTTTCTCCAGGTGGTAAAGTCTTTTGCATTGCTTCCGCAGGATGCACGACTCTGGAACTTGCTGCACGGGGCCACCTCGTTGACGCTGTTGATATAAATCCTGCCCAGGTCCGCTATCTGAAAGAGCGGCTTTCAGGCTACAACTATAGCGAGGGCGCCGTGGATCGCTATCTACGAAAGGCGCGGGGTTTTCTTTCATGGATTGGTCCGCGTAAGGGGGAATGGGAGACATTCCTTCTCATGCGGGATCCACTGGAACAGATTCACTTCTGGAAGACGCATTTGATCCCGGGGCTTCCCGCAAAGTTGCTCGACATCGCTCTCCATAGATTGGTGCTTCGATTCTTCTACAATGAGAAATTCCTTGAAATCCTGCCGGCGAACTTCGGACAGATCATCCGCAACAGATTGGAACGATGTTTTAGCATTCATCCAAATCGGTCAAACACGTTTGCCTGGCGTCTCTTGATGGGCAGCGAATCACCTGAGCAAAGATTGCATGTTCCCATAACGATTGTTCCGAATATTTACTGCGATGACGCAGTACATTTTCTCGAATCGCGTCCTTCTGGTTGCTATGATGGTTTCTCACTTTCGAACATTCTCGATGGCGCGGACGAGGATTATGCAATAAAACTCTGGAATGAGGTGCGACGTACGGCCAGACCAGGCGTCGTGGTTGTGTTGAGGAGTTTTCTTGAACCCACAACCGAAAGTGAAAACTTCCTGGCGTCTCAGGACCGTGCCATGTTATGGGGCCGAATCCTGGTTAGCAAAGGTGAATCATCATGTTGTTCCGCTTGAAGAGACATCCGTTTGTCATGAGAGCGCATCTCGAACGAACGCTGGTGCTCACTTACGCACTTCCAGTGGAATGTCTGAAGAAGTCATTGCCTCCGGGCTTATCGGCCGATACAGTTGGCGATCTCGGGTTCGTTGCCATTGCTCTTGTTCAAACACGGGATCTGCGTCCCGCATTCCTACCGCGGTGTTTTGGCCAGAACATTTTTATTGCCGGATACCGGATCATCGCGCGATATGTCAATGCCAGTCGCCGGTCGTTGCGCGGCCTTCGAATCATTGAGAGCTATACAGATAAAAGGCGATTGGTGTTCTTCTCAAATCTTTTCACTCACTATCACTACCGGACCGTAACAATACAATCGGAACTGTCTGAGAAGACGTGGAGAATCAAACTCAGTCCAACGCCGGCTCTTGATGTGATTGCAGAACTTGATCGTCCCATCCTGCCGAATGGTTCGCCCTTCAAGAACGTCCGCCATGCAAGGAGATATGCCGGACCACTGCCCTTTACTTTTGACTATGAAGGGGAGACCGGTTCGATAGTAACCATCGAGGGAGTGCGCAAAAATTGGAATCCACGGCCCGTAGCAGTTCGGGTGATTCGAAACACGCTTCTGGAAAAACCTCCATTCCATTTGTCGAAACCTTTACTAGCATCTGCTTTCTACATGGAGAATGTCCCGTATCTGTGGAAAAAGGGAGTCATTGATATATGAGAGCGATTCGATGCAAAGGCGCAATCGATGTGATTCGATTCAACCTCCCGATTTATCTGATCACTTTTTTCATTTTGATGTTTGCATGGGCGCTGACCTATTCGCTCGGAACCGGTTCAATGCGAACTTTGGTAGTATGCGTTTTAGTGGCTTCTACTTTCTGGTTGCTCTCTTCCATCATCGCTTCTCACTGGGTCTACGATTGTTCCCCTTTGAGCCGCTGGACTTGGCTGTGTGAACTTTTTCCCAAATCACCACGGAGGTGGCTGTCGATTCATGCTGGACTTGACGAAACAGCGAGTCTTCGAAAGTTTTTCCAGGACGATCAAGGAATATCCATGGATATCTTTGACAGCTCAGAGATGACAGAACCTTCCATCGCGCGGGCACGAAGAATTAAAAACGAATCGTTGCCGGCAATTCGAGCCCACCTGGAGAGGTTTCCCTTTCGTGAGGCCTCTTTCGACGCAGTATTTCTGGTCTTTTCCCTTCATGAGGTTCGCAACGCCGCAGCCAGATCCCACCTTATAACTGAAGTAAAACGGACTTTGAAGCGAGAAGGTTCGGTTTTCATTCTTGAACACGGAAGAAACCTCGCGAATTTCATTGCTTTCGGCCCGGGATGCCTTCATTTTCTTCCATACAATGTTTGGTTCCAGCTTGCAACCGAAGTAGGACTGCGGTTCCAGACTGAGATGTCTTTCACTGCGTTAGTGAAGGGCCTGCTTTTCAAACTCGAATAGGAGACGACCCATGCTGCTCAGTCTGTTGATGAAAATATCGGGCACATTCCTGCTTGCCCTGGCAATTGCACACGTATTCTTTCCGCGACAATTTCAATGGAAGGAACAACTGCGATCTCTTTCGCTACTGAACCGGCAAATGTTTTTGGTTCACAGCTTCTTCATTGCTTTGATCCTGGTCGCTTTTGGACTGATGAACTTGTTTTTAACAGAGGATTTGCTGAATCACAATCGATTAGGGAAAGCGGTGGTTGCAGGGATGGGTGTTTTTTGGTTTCTTCGTTTGCTCGTTCAACTGTTCATTTACGATTCTTCTCTCTGGAAGGGAAATTTCTGCAGGACAGCAATTCACTTTTTCTTTATTTCTTTCTGGACTTCTCTAGTCCTGATCCACATAGTCGCCTTTTTAGAATAGTAGGATCGGCTATAGTAGGAGCATGACACTCAAAGCAGGAACGCGGCTTGGGCCTTATGAAATTCTGTCATCGCTCGGTGCGGGAGGAATGGGTGAAGTTTATCGAGCGTCCGATTCACGTCTGGACAGGGAAGTCGCAATCAAAGTTTTGCCGCAAAGCCTTGCGCAAGATCCATCTGTGTTGAAGCGGTTTGAACGGGAAGCCAAAGCCGTTCTACAATGCCAAAACGAAGATTGAAATTTGCCTCGGCCGTCAGTCCGCTCAGGACTTGCATAATGAAGTGTATCTTTCGATTTATGAAGTAGACGGGATAAAGAGATGCGATCATATTGTCGCACGGATCGCGATCATGAAATTATAGTAGTGGCGGAGCATTTGCCGTTGCAGTGATCAGATTCGCTACTTCCAAGAAGCCTGAACCAGCACGAACAAATTTGCCAAGCGAGCAAATGCTCTGCTTCGTGAGTGATGCTAGCAGAGCATTTTCACCGATACTACTTTCGAGTAAGGTCGAGTTTAGTGACCGGACATGTTCATACACGCCGCTTGGAAAATGCTTGCCACTACTGCAATAAAATGGCCGGTGTATCGAGTCGTTTGAATGTGGCATTCAGCTCAGACAGATCTTTCTCCCAAATAGTTTTCAGCTTTTGCAGCTCGGCGTCGACTGCTTTGAAATGTTCAGCCTGCACGGCTTTTGCCTGGGCTGTTGGGGCGAAATCACCGGCAGCTGCCGTTTCGGTAACGGAAGCGAGCTTGTCATTTAGCCGGATCGGAAAATTCAAAGGATCCTGGTTGCTCTTGTTTTTCGTCTGGTAAAGCGCTTCTTCAACCGCGGTGATTTTCTTGTCAAGCTGATCCGCTGCATCGATCGTCGATTTGTATTTTTCGTTCGATTTAAACCGTTTCTTGAGATCGGTCAATTGCGTTCGAACTGCTCGGATCTTTTCAATCTGTTCGTGAATCTGTGTTAGTTTGTCGCGGGATGCAACAAGGAATTTGAATTGCTCTTCCAGGTCAGACTGCGATGCCTGAGAAAAGGGATTTTCCACGACCTCCCAGAGTCTGGTTTGCGAAGCCCCTGCTACTGTTAATCGAACCTGATATTTTCCCGGCACGATCCTGGGGCCTTCGAGTCCTCCTTCGTTCCACAGAATGAGTCCTTCGAATTTCTTTGCGCTTTCGAGCTGCAAATTCCAGGCAAAACGGTTCCACCCGGGAACCGGTTCAAGCTTCACTTCTTCTTTTTTCTTTTCTTCCTGTTCAGCCAGTTGTTTGTCTCTTTTTTCTTCTTCAGTTAACACGGTATGGGTTGGTTTTGTCTCAGGGATTTCTTCGCCGGATGGTTTTGCCTCCAATTTCTGCGGCTTTGGTTTTACTTTTCCTTCAAAAGTTCTCAGGACCTTGTTGTCTGCGTCCAGGAATTCCAGCTTGACCGGTGTTTCGTCCTTTGCGTTCGGTAGCAAAAACTGCACTGTGACTCCTGCAAGAGGATTGGCTCCCATTTTTTGCGGAGGTTCCGGCGAAGAAGCGCCAGGAATTCGATACGTGCGCGGCGGAGTAAACAAATGGAATTTTGCGCCGGCTAGTTCCGGTTTGAATTCACGAACCGGAGTGACATCATCCAGAATCCAAAAACCGCGACCCTGTGTGGCAACAATGAGCTGTTCGTCGCGTGTAGCCATATCTGTAACCGGCACTACCGGCAATTTCCCTTGAAGCGATCGCCAGTTCGCGCCGTCGTTAAACGAAACATATACGCCTCGTTCAGTCCCTGCATACAGCAGACCGCGTCGCATGCGATCCGCGCGTATCACACGTGTGAAATGGTCTTTCGGGATTCCATTTGTGATTTTTGTCCAGCTTTCTCCGTAATCGGTCGTGCGATAGAGATAAGGTTGGAAATCATCCGATTTGTACATGGTGGCTGCAACGTACAGGCCTCCCTTTTCGAACGGATGTGCTTCTATGCTATTCACCTGAATCCACTGCGGCATGTTTTTGGGGGTGACATTCTTCCAGTTTTTCCCGCCATCCTGAGAAAGGTGAATCAATCCATCATCGGATCCGGTCCAGTAAACGCCCGGTTCGTGCGGGGATTCGAGAGCAGCAAAGATGGTGCCGTAATATTCGACGCTCGTGTTGTCTTTTGTGATGGGTCCGCCGGATGGTCCTAACTTTGATTTGTCGTTGCGCGTTAGGTCCGGGCTGATGATTTCCCAATTGTTACCGTTGTTTGTGGAACGAAAGAGTACATTGGCTGCAGCGTAAAGCGAATAAGGTTTGTGAGGCGAAAAGAAAATAGGAAAGTTCCACTGGAACCGGTACCGGAAATCATCCGCGCCATGCCCCATTGGATTATCCGGCCAGGGGTTTACATCGCGAAACTCTTTCGTTTTGTGATTGAACATCGTGAGATATCCGCCGTACGACCCACCAAACACCAGATCAGGGTTTTCCGGATGAGCCACAACATATCCGCTTTCGCCTCCAGCCGTGGGTTCCCAATCCCGAATACCGATTCCGGAACCAAAAAGGGACCGATGACGAATTCGCAAAGCGGTGTTATCCTGTTGCCCGCCCATCAATCGATAGGGGAAATCATTGTCTGTGGAAACCCGATAAATCTGAGCGGTGGGTTGGTTGTCCTGGCCAGTCCAATTCTTTCCACCATCGCTGCTTACATTGGCTCCACCGTCGTTCGATTCGATCATGCGCATGGGATCATCCGGCGAAATCCAAAGATCATGATTGTCTCCGTGCGGAGTTGAAATTTTGCTGAAGGTCTTTCCGCCATCCTTTGACTTATGAAACTGGACATTGACAACATATACGGTGTCGTCATCTTTCGGATCGGCATAAATGCGCGTGTAATACCACGCGCGCTGACGCAGGGCCCGGTCTTCACTGGTGAGTTCCCACGTTTCGCCACCATCACGGGAACGGAACACGCCTCCTTTTTCAGCCTCAACGATTGCGTAAAGATTGTTTGGATTCGATGGAGACACGGTGATTCCAATAATTCCCAGAGTACCTTCAGGTAACCCTTTGTTGCGGGACATGTTGATCCAGGTATCTCCGCCATCTGTGGATTTCCAGAGGGCTGAACCTTTACCGCCACTTTCCAGGCTGTAAGGTGTGCGTCGAATCCGCCACGTAGCTGCGTAGATAACTCTGGGATTCGTAGGATCAAGAATGAGGTCTATGGCGCCGGCGTTTCGATTTGCAAACAAGATTCTTTCCCAGTTTTTACCTCCATCTTTGCTGCGGTATACACCGCGCATTTCGTTTGGGGCAAACAAATGTCCCAATGCCGCCGCATAAACAAGATTTGGATCCTGTGGATGAATGCGAATTCTTGGAATATGTCGGGAATCGGCGAGTCCCGAATGTTTCCATGTCTTTCCCGCGTCCGTTGATTTCCAGATGCCCTCCCCATGAGAGACGTTTCCGCGTACAGTCTTTTCGCCACCGCCAACGTACACCACGTTCGGATCGGAATCACTCACAGCAACTGCGCCGATGGATCCACCAAAATAGCCATCGGAGACATTCCGCCATACATTTCCGCCATCAATCGTTTTCCAAACTCCACCTCCGGTGGAGCCAAAGTAATAAGTCAGGGGTTGACTTCGGATCCCGGCAACCGCAGCGGACCGGCCTCCGCGGTAGGGCCCGACTTCGCGCCAGACAAGCTCTTCAAAAAACGAAGGTTCCGATGCAAATGTTTGTATGGAAAAAAGAATCAGGATTGATAAAAAGCAGGCAAGATGCCTGCGCTCCGAATTTGCTTCATTCATCACAAACCTCATTGTGGATTTCGGGTAAAGTTTACGATTTGTTGCGCGATCACATCCTGAATGTAATGCGCTGTTTCGCTTGGGGCGCTGTAGTTATTCGCGATCAGCACGAACGCGACCATCTCGCCATCGCGTGTGCGCGCGTAACCGGCGAGAGAACGGACATTGGAAAGGGAACCGGTTTTGGCGTGTATGTTGTTTTCGGCTGAACCTCCTTTCATTCGCGATTTTAGAGTTCCATCCACACCGGCGATGGCAAGGGCATTGTAGAAACTTTCAAAGTGTGGATCACGATACATTCTCTCCAATAACTGAAGCAGTCCTTTTGCAGTCACGTAATTGTAACGGGACAGTCCCGAACCATCCTTTACGATAAAATTTTGCGGCGCAATTCCCATTTCTATCAGCGTTGCTTCGACCTGCTGTATTCCGGAAGCAAAGCTGCCTTTTCCCAGTGTTTTCAGAAGCGTTTCGGCATATAAATTCTGGCTGACTTTCAACAGGATCGAAAGAATCTCACGAAGTGGCGGCGACTTGTGCGTAAAAAGTAATTGCTCCGTTCCGGCAGTTTTAAAAGCTCGATCCCGCGCGCGATATGCTTCGCCCATCACTTCAATGCCGTTTTGTGTCAAAGAATCTTTCAATGCAGAAGCAAAGTATGCTGCAGGGTTATGAATTGCGAATGATCCGTAGTCCTGTCCATTGAGCGGCAAAGCCCCGGAAGCATAAATCATTTTCATTTCCGGCTTGTAGCTCCAATTCACGCTTGCGTTCTCAAGACCTTCTTCTACGCGAATATCGGGTACTACAGTTACATACGAAGTTTCCGGATCCATTTTGACCGTGACCGGCTCACCTGGTTGACCGGCAACCAGTGTCACTGTGATGGAGTTTTCTGCAAATTGCAGGGCGCTGGTTTCTGTCGCGTAATAATAAGGAAGGTCATCCCAGGACCAGCCAAAGCCGATCCGCTCGTCATCAAAGGCATCATCTACTGCGATTATGTTTCCTGAAATCTTTGTAATTCCAGATTCTTTTAACCTTGTGGCCCAGGATGTAAATGTCCGGAAAGAATCTCCTTCCCCAAACCTGGAAGAGAAAGTTGGATCACCGTTACCGGCTATGATCAGATTCCCATGCAACGCGCCATTTTTGATTTTGCCGTCGACTTTGATTTCGGTTTCATAGACAAAATCGGGGCCGAGCTTTTTCAGGCATGTTACTGCCGTGATGAGCTTCATATTGGATGCAGGCATCAAAAGTTTTCCTGCGTTCTGTTCATAGAGGATTTGGCCTGTTTCCATCGACTGAATCGCAACGCCCCAAAACGCATTGTCGAATGCAGGATCCGCGAGAACCCGGTCAAGTTGAAAACGAAGTTCGTTCAGTGGATCGCGTGACGGCGGAAGCGCCGCCGGACTCTCCCCCGGCCGCTTTGCGCAGGCGATCAGAAAAAGCAGGAGCGCCAGCACAGTCCGCTGAAAAACAATTCTTTTTCTGTTCATCAGATCACTGATAGCATAACATTGCTGAACTTTGATGAAAGAGGAACTGCGCCCGGAAATTGTTGAGACTTACCTTTCGCGTCCGCCGCGAAAGAATTGCGGGATTTTCAGTCTCGCTGTTATTGCCGTCACATTTCTTTTCTCCCTGATTTACTGGGGAAATTCTTTTGGACTACGAAAATGGTTGAATGTCGACCGTGATGCCGTTTTTGTTTCGCACGAATACTGGCGTTTGCTTACGGGTATTCTGGTGCATGCAGATACGAATCATTTTTTCTCCAACGCTCTTGGCTTATTCTTGTTCGGGTATCTGCTGAATGGCTATTTCGGTCCTACTGTGTATCCGATGGGAGTTTTTGTCCTTGGCATCGTTGTGAATCTTGTTTCCATTGCAACGTATCCGCCAGGAACGGGCCTCGTAGGGGCTTCCGGTGTCGTCTATTTAATGGCTGGTTTCTGGCTCACTTTATTTGTTTCCACCGAACGGCGCTTTTCTATTCTGCAAAGATTGCTGCGCTCGATCGGATTTGCTCTGGTTATGCTGATCAGTTCAACGTTTGATCCTGCAATCAGCCACCGGACTCATGCAATCGGCTTCTTTACAGGCATAGTTTACGGTTTGATTTATTTTTTCAAAGCAAAAGAGAAAATCAGGGCCGCAGAAGTCGTGGCGTTAGAATAAGGACCAGCAAACAGAGGTTGTTGAAAAATCAATTGGAGCGCGGACTTCCAGTCCGCAAAAACCTGTTCGCTCGATAAGCATTTTGGGGGCAAAGATGCCCGCGCTCCCACTAGAAGTTCATCCGCAAAATAGGTTTTTTTTGAAGTCATTGTTTTTTTTATGCGAGTCGAAAGTGTAAAAAGTTGGT
>JAKEFK010000257.1 GCA_022616075.1 bacterium | reverse complement strand
TTTCTGTACCGTTTGGAATTGAAGGTGATTTGCGCGCGTTTGGAAATGACGTTGTTTTCTTTGGCACTGAACTCACTCACGGAGTTGCAGCGCACAGTGAGGATCGCGGCGCCAACTGGACGATTGTTCAAATACCAGTCGCTTTTGTTGCAAACGATCAGGCATGGCTTTACATGGGACCTGTCAATGTCTGCCCGTTGCAAAGCGAGTCTTATGTTTTGACCGGCTGGTACAGGATCGGTTCGGTTGCGCTATTCAGTTGTGATGGTGGACTCACGTGGCCGATCCAGACTCCTCTGGTTGGAAATAATGGCGATGGTCCGGTACATGTTGTGTGCGAAACCGTTGCACATCCTCCACTGCCCGCTACTGATAGCAGGATTCCCAATGGAAATTTCAGGGGCATGAAAGCCGGTCGTCACGGCGGTTGGGGCACGGATGGAAAATTCTATTGGACGGAAGCCGTGGAAGGAAACTTGTACGTGTGCAAGACAAACGATTTTGGAGTTACATGGGAAGGAATCGTTCATCCACAGGCCGCCGGAACACCGTCCGGGCACGTGCCCACCTGGTTTGCGTTTGACGATAAAGGTACGCTCTACGTTCTTCACGCGAACAAACTCTATGTTAGTTTTGATCAGGGGCAAAGCTTCAAGTACGTTCATACATTGCCGCGTTATGGGAATGATTCTTCTGTTGGAGATACGGCGTCCGCTTTCTTCGTTGTGAAAGGTGGGACAATTCATGTCGCCGTGAAAGAAGCTGCAGCAGAAGGATCGGGGAACATCTGGTATCTTCAAGGTAAGCACGTTGATTCGTCCAAACCAATCTGGAAAGAGGAATTTGTCGCAAACGTCGGCGCGACGCGTCTTGATTTCATGCAGATTGTTCTGGATGGGAATGGAATTCCCACGATTGGCTACACAACACCGCCGGATTTCAGCAAAGGAGTGACAACCTCCAGCCGCACTTCCGCCCCTTAATCAAAGTAGCGCGGGCGTCCCACCTGCATTAAAGTAGAGCGGGCGTCCCGCCTGCGGTTCCTCTGATACAATATGGCGCAATACCATGAAGTGCTCTGTTTGCGCCGCTCCTATCTCAAAAAGCACACTGAAATGTCCTGTTTGCGGTGCTTCGACAGACAGTTCACAAATGCCAACGGCCATTGTTCAGGCGAATCCCCTTCCTTCTACTAACGTATTAGATTCCGGGCGTTTTACTGCAGGGACTGTTCTGGCCGGACGTTATCGAATTACAGGTCGTCTTGGCAAAGGAGGAATGGGCGAAGTTTACCACGCAGAAGATTTGAAGCTGGGACATGCTGTCGCACTAAAGTTTTTGCCTGAAGCCCTCACCTCGGACGGGGCCGCACTTGCGAGCTTTCATCGCGAAGTACGAACCGCGCGTCATGTTTCACATCCGAACGTCTGCCGCGTTTTCGATATCGTTGATGCGGAAGGTCTCCATTTTATTACGATGGAATATGTGGATGGGGAAGATCTGGCTTCGCTTATCAGACGGATCGGACGATTACCGGTTGAAAAAGCGTTGGAACTCTCCCGCCAGATTTGCGCCGGTCTGGCTGCCGCTCACGATAACAACGTTCTGCATCGGGATCTGAAGCCTGCAAACATCATGATCGATGGGCGTGGTAAAGCGAGAATCACAGATTTCGGATTGGCCGGACTCTCTTCGGAATTTCATAGCAGCGAATTATACGCAGGAACCCCCGCTTACATGGCTCCGGAGCAGATCTCAGGAAAAGAAGTAACTGTCCGAAGTGATATCTACTCATTGGGATTGGTTCTATATGAGCTATTCACTGGTAAGCGCGCTTATGAAGCCTCGACACTGAGTGAGCTCATCAAACTCAAAGAGCAGACCGCGCCAACAAATCCCTCTGCTCACGTAAAAGAATTGGACGTAATGATTGAACGAGTGATCCTCAGATGTTTGGACAAAGATCCGTTGAAACGCCCGGCAGGCGCGCTGCAAGTAGCGGCCGCTCTTCCCGGTGGCGATCCGATTGCTGCTGCGCTTGCTGCCGTCGAAACGCCTTCTCCGGAAATGGTTGCCGCTGCCGCCACCAAGGAAGCCTGCAGCCACGTACCGCTTTTGCATTGTTGATCTCTACCATTTTGCTTTTTTCCCTTTGCGTTGTTATTTCAGAGCCACTTGAACTTCACGCGTTTATTCCATTTTCAAAATCTCCTGAAGTTTTGAAGGAGCGCGCGCAGGAAATCTTGAAAAAGCTTGGATACTCGACCCCGGAATACTCCGCGGACGGCTTTTCTGTGGATTATGATTTTTTCACATATGCGCGAAATCGGAAACTGGCGAATTGGAGAAAACTATCCAGCGGACATCCGCCCGTTATGCGCTTCTGGGTACGCCAAAGCGCATTTCCTCTCGTACCAAAACAAGCAATTCGTGTAACAAGCGTTGATCCTATTCGCGAAACGCCGGGAGCGATCCTGTTGATGATGGACACTCAAGGCAGATTGGTGATGTTGAAGTGGTCCCCCAGACAAGAGGATCTTCCGCAATCTGCATCGAAAAAAATGGATTGGTCACTACTACTTGACGAAGCTGGTTTGAATCTGGCTAATTTCAAATCTGTCGAATCGGGGTGGACTCCTCTTGCACCAAGCGACGACAAGCTTGTTATGCGCGGCTTTTTTGACGAATGGCCGGACCTTACCCTCGAAATTAGAATGGCTGCCTACAGGAGTAAGGCAGTATTTTTCCAGATCTACGGACCATGGATGAAGGATCATTTTGAAGCTCCAGTAGCCTTAGGCAGTGCGGTCGCTGCGGTGATGCTTTTCTCTGTGCTGTTTGCGGTACTGATCGCGAGTTCCTATTTTGCATTTCGCAATCTACGTGCCGGTAGAGGAGATGGAAAGGGAGCGTTTCGTCTTGTTCTATTTTTGTTTGTGTCGCGAATGATCTGGTGGCTGTTTAAGACTTCTCATGCGGATCTAGTAAATGAACTGGATTTGCTCCTCAGGGGACTGCAGTCAGCGCTTTTCTGGTCCTGCCTGCTTGGAATTTTGTACCTTGCTCTTGAACCGATCATGCGCCGACGGCGTCCGAAATGGATCATTTCCTGGAGCCGTTTGTTGGCCGGAAATTTTCGCGATCCACTGGTCGGGCGCGACATTTTGATCGGAGCTTTTTTGGGGGCTTTGATAGCTTTGGGTATTCAACTAGCCGCCGCGTTGCCTGAGTGGGTGGGAAGAGTGCCGAATTTACCATTGGTTCCTGTGATGGGGTATCAAATTCGTGACTTGGTGCCTGCTCTCTTAGATCAAATCAGCGCTGGTCTTGTCCAGGGATTCTTGTGGAGCTTTTTGGTCCTTTTCTGTATGGTCCTTTTCCGAAACCACCGTGCTGGCGCTATTGCAGGTATTGGGCTCCTCGCTTTGATTGGTACGCTTGCAATGATCGAATATGATCCCGTAAGCTGGCTGGGTGGCTTATTCCTTGGTGGAACGGTGGCTTATGTCATCATAAGATCTGGAATTCTCGCTGTCATCTCTTTGCTTTTCTTTTTTCATGTCGTGATTTTCTTCCCCCTTACCACTAATTTATCTGCCTGGTACGCTCAAAATCTTGTAGGTGAAATCCTGGTTTTGGGCACACTGGCAATTTACGCTTTCCGCATTTCCACAGCAGGAAAACCCCTATTTCAAAGAGCATTCCTGGAAGAATAAGTTTTGGCTGCGAGAGAAACCAGGCGGCGACTGCGTCTATTTCTACAAGAAGAGCCGATGGGAAGTGAATTACAAAAAAAGGAGAACAAAATGACGCAGTTTAAAAGAGCAACAATTGGGATATTGATTCTTGCAGGGATTCTTTTCACAGGAATTGCATCCTCTGAGCCACCGCCGGAACGTTTCGAAGCTTTGCCTCTCGCCTGGGTTGAACCAAAGGGTGTAGTAAAAATCACGGAATGTTTTCCCCACCAGGGGGAGCATTTCGCAAAACTGAAGGATCTGGAGCAATTTCCAGTGGGTCCGATCTATACCGTTTACAATGGCCAACTCACTTCCATCGAGTATGTGTTTGCGAAAGAAGACCTCGAAAAACAGTCATCGTGGAAAAATCTCAAGTTCATCTACCACGGGCGCGAAGTTCCGATTCAACACATGGATGTGGATTATCTGCCCGATATTTTCCCCGTTGAAACCTACGCGATTCACTTCTACGTGATTACGCATGGCGCCGAACGCTCGATCGAGTGCAATTGACAACTAGTTTTTACCACGGAGTCACGAAGACTCCGTGGTGAATTTTCTCCTTCTGGGAATTAATATTTAACAATCGAATCAAAAGGAGGAGATATGCAACGAAAAGCAAGTGCTGAATGGCATGGTGGGTTGAAAGATGGAAAAGGAACAGTTGCAACGGGAAGTGGAGTTTTGTCCAATACTCCTTACTCGTTTACGACTCGTTTTGAAGATCAACCTGGAACGAATCCAGAGGAGTTGATTGCCGCGGCCCACGCAGGTTGTTTCACGATGGCGCTTTCCGGTCAACTGGGAAACCGCGGAATGACGGCGGAGAGCATCAAAACGGCGGCAACGCTGACGATGGAAAAGCTGGAGGCCGGCTGGACTGTGACATCGATTCATCTGGATGTCTCGGCAAAGATTCCCGGCGCAGATCAGGCAAAGTTTGAGGAAGCCGCGAATGCTGCAAAAGCCGGCTGTCCTATTTCGAGACTGTTAAATACCAACATTTCGATGGAAGCGCGGTTGGGCTGACAAAAAAACTTGACACAAGGCCTGCCAATTCTGCTATAGTATTCGGTCACTGGAGATTTTCAGATTCGCAGGCAAGTTTTACTTACAGTCCTGATGGCCTTTTGGTTCTGTTTTCATTCAACAGGGCAATCCAATTACTATCCATTAATGGAAGGGGCGCGCTACGTCTATCAGATCAAAGCTACACAGAAAGCGCCCACTAATCCGGTGCAGGAACAGATTCTTTCCGCAACGATCGTTCACCTGGGAGCAGCCATCGTGCAGGGAAAAACGGTAATACCGGAAGGCCGTTACATTGATGGAAGGCTGGCCGGCGTGACATTTATCGCAGATGATGAAACAGGAATTTACTATTACGCGAATCAGAATGGTTCACAGAAAAAGCCTGTTGTGATGAATCCGATTCAATATCTCATCAAGTATCCTGTCCTGCCCGGCGCGCACTGGAAACAAAAATCCTCGGGATTTGAGATGGTCAACGGGAAAAAACTTGGCGTCATGCTGGATGCTGCGATCATTAGTGAAGACGAAATTGTTTCGGTCCCGGCGGGCGTCTTTGCCAAGTGCTTGAAGATTCACATGTCAGGGACTGTGCCACCCTCAAACGGCGCGCCCGAATTCCGAATTGACAATCAACTCTGGTACGCCCCAGGCCTCGGCATGATCAAGCAGGTGCAAAAAGAAGAGCGACTATCGCAAGGACCTGTTTCGTTCACGATGGTATTGAATTTGAAAGAGATTCAATACCAATAATCGTGGATCTTAATCTTGATCGTAATCGTAATTCCTATTTCGTTGGGTCATGATCAACGATTACGATTACGATCATGATTACGATTACGATCCACGATTTATTTTTCTTTCCAGATACCACGACATGTAGCCGCGGTATTTTTCCTGTAAATCTTTTCTCTGCCAGTCTTTGCCGGTGATGATCTTTCTGCAACCGCTCGCTCCGCAGTTGCATTCCATCTCGTAATCATCATCGTCTGTGGTTGCCCAGTCATGCGTTAGCTCTTCACCCGGTTGGATATCGCGCATCGCCACAAAAACAATTTGTCCCTGAACGCCGATGTTTGGGTCGCAGGAATGATTGCTGAAAATCATGCTTCCTGCTCTTTCTTCTTCACGCAACGGTCCGATGAAAAGATTGTCAGCAATGGAAATCTCTGCGGCGCGATACCAGTCGGGCATGGACTGCAGCACTTCACGATCGTAGATGTAGCCGCCCTTGATGCAAACAATTTCACCTTTTGCGATTGCTTTCTTTGCAAAAAGCCCTTTTCCGTGAATAGCGCTCTCTTTTATAGCTGCCTTTGGTGAAATGTACGAATGTTTTTGCAATTTCTTGACCTCTTATATATGTAGCACTTCCTCATAAAGGAAAACATATGAAGAGAATCAAAGTAGCGCGGACGTCCCGTCTGCTCAGGGTTCCGCAGGCGAGATGCCCACGATACTCCGGTTTTCTGATGTTTGTTTTTTCGCTCACTATCATCTCCGAAGTGAGCCCAGAAGAAAATCGCAAACTTCCATTTTACGCGTCAGGATTAGTTCTGGAGAATCGAGGCGATGCAGGTGCAACGCTGTTTACATTACAAAAAAACCAGTACCAAAACGTGGATCGCTCATCTGCTTCTCTTTTAATTGGTGCCAATGTTAATGTTATCGGATCTTCTGATCCATTCACTCAGGAATTTATTAATGGATTAGCTACGGCTGAGTGCAATCCCACAAAACATACAGCTCAAAATGAGTTTTCCATAGCCATCAACCGGAAAGACCCTTTGAATCTGATTATCGGCGCCAATGACTACCGTCTTTATAACCCAGTCAGTAATCGTTATGACGGTTCCGGTGGTTATTTCAGGAGCACCGACGGTGGCCTGACATGGACTACCGGATTGCTTCCAGGACTGGTTCAAGCGAATACTGAAAATCCAGGCCCTTATCAAACGGCAGGAGATCCAGCGATTGCATCCGGACCGAATAACATTTTTTGGTATTCGAATATTGCTTTTAACAGAACTGATGATGCAAACAGTGTTGCTGTGAGTCGTTCCACTGATGGCGGTGAGACGTGGAAGACGACTTACGTTGTGCAAACTTCAAGCATAGAAGGTGAGGCGCTTTTCAACGACAAACCCTGGATTGCCGCTCATCCAAAGAAAGGCAAAATCGCTTACGTAACCTGGACTGAATTTCGCCAAGCATCTTCTACAGTAGTCTATTCACGAACCTCGGACGGTGGTAGAACATGGAGTTCACCACGGGCGATCACGGATCAAATACTCAATCAAGGATCCGTTGCTCATGTAGACGGAAAAGGCAAACTGCATGTCGTCTGGATCAATTATGATAACGCAACTGCGCGCTTGTCCTACGTAGTAAAAACTTCGGGTGCGTCACAATTTGGCCCGACTCGAATCATCGCTTCTATAGACATACTTCCGCAAAATTTGAGCTGGGGTAGTTTTCGAACTCCCACTCTCCCTTCCTTTGCTTTGGATGGTAAGGAACTACACGTTGTGTGGAATGAATGGAACGGAAAGGACTCCGATATTCTTTACATCCGGTCCCCGGACCTTGGCAAAACCTGGTCTTCACCGGTGATCATTGATGACGGCCCCTCCGATCAGTTTTTTCCATGGGTGAGTGCCTCGAAAGGTTTCGTTCACGTTGCCTATTTGAATCATTACGGCGTTTCGGGTAATTCGTATCATGCTTATGCGACAGCTTCGGAGGATCATGGAGCAACGTGGACAGTACCTGTGAGAATCAGCACAAAAAAATCGAAGCCGGGAAGGGGAAATCTTTTTCGCCATCCGGAATGTTCGCAATTCATTGGTGATTACATTGGAATTGCAACGGATTCAGATGGTGTTGCCCATCCCGTCTGGCCGGATATTCGCCTTGGCAACAGCACCGGCAAAAAAGCGGATCAAGATCCGTATACCACATCGATCATCCTCAACACGAATTGAAAAAGCATACGTGGTACGATAATTCCTGGTGGGCGAGGGAAAAGGGAAAAGGACCACGATAGTTCTGTCCATTCTGGCGGGCTTCTGTCTGCTCGCTTACTCCAATAGTTTTTCTGTTCCGTTTCACTTCGATGATCTCAGAGTAATCCGCTTCAATTTCTCTTTGCGGGACCTCACCAATTGGTCCGGGATTTTTTCCTCAGAACCGTTTCGCCCGCTTCTGATCGCCACTTTTGCAGGAAATTACAAGATTGGGAGATCAGACCCATTCACCTATCACGCGTTTAATCTCCTCTGTCATTTTCTGGCTGTGGTTCTGTTTTATTTCCTTCTTCAAAGAGAGTCTCGCAATCACCTTTTTGTGGCTGCTGCTGTGTTGTTGATAGCCGTTCATCCCTTGACTACGGAAGCCGTAACCTATATCTCCAGCCGCACGATTTTGCTTTGTGCGGTTTTCTATTTTGCGGCCCTGCTTTTTATCGATTCTTATTTCAGAAAAGGGAAGTTGTCATCGCTGCTATTTTTTTCCCTTTTCTTACTTTGCGCTCTTCTCACGAAAGAAGACGGCGCGCTGATCCCTCTGGCGGCCCTTCTTTACAATGCGCTCTTTTTTGGCAAAGACTCTGTTCGAAAACACAGGATGTTTCACCTGGGCACGCTGGCGTTTGTGTTGTTAGGCGGCGCGTTGCGAATTTATGTTTATTCTTACTCTGCTGAGAAATTTCCGCATCCCTTCTTCACCTGGGTTACTACCGAAATCATAGTGTGGTTTCGATACTTGTATCTCGCTCTCTGGCCGGTTTCTTTGAACATTGACCGCGACGTTCAGGCAACGAATCTTATGGATCCCGCTTTCTGGACGGCGCTGGTCATGCTCGCCTTCGTTGTGTTCTGGCTTTGGAGATTCAGGAAAACGCAGCCGATCCTGTGTTTTTGGGGCACCTGGTTTTTTCTGAATCTGCTGTCATCTTCCTCTCTGATACCGCTCGCTGATTTCATGGCCGAACACCGCGCGTACATCAGTTTGTTCGGCTTTTGCGTTCTGATTTCGTATCTTGCTTTTGAAACGGTAACCAGGAATCCTGTCGCCAAAATCGCCGTTTGCGTGCTGATCATTTTTTATTCATTTGCTACATTTCAAAGGAATAAGATTTGGAACAGTGAACTTTCTTT
Organism: bacterium; assembly: GCA_022616075.1. Lineage (NCBI taxonomy): Bacteria > bacterium. The sequence continues at coordinate 24,916 of JAKEFK010000257.1, read as the reverse complement.
ATGGTATGACGCGACAACGAAATCACCACGCAAGATTCGTCCGCATTTGAATCTGGCAGGCGCGTACATCCAGGAAGGTGTGTACGATCTTGCGATTCAGGAATACGCGTTTGTCACGCGATTGAATCGTTCTATTCCACAGACTTACAGCGGTCTGGGAATTTGCTATTTGCGCAAAGGAAATCTACATGCTGCTGAGGATGCCTTTAGCAAGGGTTTGCTCCTGGATCCTGATCTAATCGATTCGAAGACTGGATTAGGAATGATCCGTTACTCACAGGGAAGACTGGAGCAGGCGTTGTCCTATTTCCGGGAAGCTTATCCGCACCGCCGGGAATCGATGCAGCTTGTCTCCATGATGACCGATGCATGCGTGAAGCTTGGTTACTACGACGAAGCAATACCTATTCTTAAAGATGCGATAAAACTGAATCCTTCAAGGAAGGATCTGCGTGAAAGGCTTACCTTTCTACAAAACCGACCGACTTCAACAACGGAATGACCTCACCACCGATCATGTACGGAGGCAAACAACGGGAGATCTCCATTGCCTGATGGAAATCCGGATTGCCGCCGGCAGCAAAATTCCAATCGGCGGTGACCATTGCTCCAAGAATTCTCAACTGCTTCGATACATCTGTTATCTCACCTGCGTAAAACGAACCGACTCGATGAGAATGCGGCGAAGGCCCTTGCGTGATTTGATTTCGCGCCAGGATACCCATATTGATTTGACAGGGAAATGCGTACCATGTCGAGCTCTTTGTATACGCAGGAACTGAAACAATTTCATCGGCGAAACCGATATCCCCTGCGGCTCCGGCGCCATCGGAATCATCCATAAAGAGAGTAAATCGTCCGTTGTAGGTCACATCGTCCAAGCTGGCGATATCCGTGACTTGAATGACGCCATATCCGTTCAGGATGTGTCCCGTCGTTTTGAGCTTGCCGGTTTTTGTGCCATCGCTGAGAGCGTCCCAGTTCAACGTGTCATGAAATTCCGTCCTTTCGGCGTCAGCATGTGTGTAACAGGCGGAGAGTGGACCGCAAACTTTTTGAGATGCCAGCCACAGAGAATTAATCACTTTTCGAATCAGCTCATTGGATTCATTTACAGGCAACGTATTGGAATAGTCACCATTGCCATCCAGGTCACTTCCATCCAGATCCACGTTCAACGAAACGGCGTTCATATCCGCTCCAGCTGCTGCGAAAACCATTCCATGCACCTGACGTCTATAGTCCACTCCGCCTTGTGTGAAGGGGGCCACTTCCTTGTAAACGACAAAAACTCCTTCCGTTGAATCAGAAGCAACAATGGCAAATGTTTTGCCTGATCCAAGGATAGGACTGAATAAAGGATCTGCTTCATCCACAGGATCTAATTGTTTCTGTGATGCTGAAGTGCCAGAGTCTGCATTTTGCGAAAAGATCGTGTTTTTTGCAGTCCAGATCTGTCCGGCAAGTCCGGAATCGAAAGTCGTCGTATTGTTGCTGCCAAGCGCCGTGGCCAATTTTAATCCTAGGATCCCGGGATCCGCAGTTGCATCGTTTCCCAGAAGATAGGTTGAGTAATTGGGATAGACGATGCCGGATACCGGATCTTCATACGGATCTTCTACGCGCGGAAGACGCACGAGACTAAAAAGTTCCGCGGGGATATCGTAACCGGCATATTCGAGCGCGTTTACTTTATCCCTGCTGCTACCTTCGTATCCGAAATTGCCGCAGTCTTCGCACACGAAGGCTCCTTCAAATGGAGCGCTGCCTCCTGGTCCAACCCAGGCATTTCCAGTTGTCAGGTCCACGGTGCCGTTTCGCACGCGCAATTTTGCGCCGAGAGTTTCGCGTGCTGCTTGTGGCCCGTTCAGATAGATGTTCAGTCCTGCTGCCGTTAATTCTCCCTGGCCTCCGCAGCTTCCGTCATCGTAGCAATTGTAGACATCCGCTTTGGTTACGTAGCTAACATCATCCGGATCGGAGATTCCTACACCCAGCACGTGGATATTTCCATGAGCTGACACATTTCCGCCACCGCTATTTGTTGTTTCTTCTCCAAAAATGATGTTGTTCCAAATTGAGATGTCTTCACCGTTAAAACAGTTTTCGAGAATATTCACTCCTTTGGCGTAGTCCATAAACAAGTTTTTTCTTGTGCCGGTATAGCCGATGGAGATCACACAAATTTCATTGAAACTAAATGCTCCCGGAGAGCCGATGTTGCGCAACATAATCTGATAGCCAGCAGGCGGCATATAAGTGGGGTCGGTTATCTCCGGGAATAGCGAGGGGTTTTCGCTTTCCGGAACTGTGTCCAGGACGTCATAGGGAACTTCGCCTGGCGCGGAGATCGCTCCGCCATTGCTCAGATCAAAGTAATCATGATCTGTTTCGCCAATGCCCGTTCCGGGTAAAGCACCGGCCGTGCCTTTGGGAACATAGAGGAGACCATTTCCCCAGGATTGGGGATCCCATTTGTAGTCATATAAAAGATACGTTCGAAAACGTTCGATTCCGGCTTGCGCTGCATAAGTGGCGCGTACAGTTTCTGAATAGCTGTTGCTCGCTGCTTGTTCCATCTGCGTATTCGTGATCAAAGAGAGCCCCAGGACCGAAAGTATCAGCAGAAAAAAGAGCGCTAGAATCAACGCCACGCCTTTTTGCTTGTCAAAAGTTTTCATGAATTAGTTCCGCAATTCCACATTGCTTGTCAATTCGATCGTATGAAATCTTCCACCCGAAAGATCGCGATTCCGCGTGCGGCCAATCATTTTTATTTGTACAAGTTTTATGTTGTGCAGATCGGAATCAGCCACGGCCGAAGGTGATCCTGACATTGTGAGTTCGGTATTCGAATCAACGAAATACCGGAACGATAACTCCAGAACATCTTGCGCAAGCACGTTATCAGATAGTGCGGGAGGATCGGGAGTAATGGAAATCGGTGGTCTGAAAAAATTCCCGGACGGCGCGGTTTCCAACCCGGGATCATCGCTGAATTGCCTCAAAATTAGCTGGTTGTTATCCAGAAAAAAAGCAACATCTTCGTACTCGTCGTTCAACAATCCGTCGGCATTTTCGTTTTCATTGTTTCCATCGCCCGCTGTACCGGAAGCATCACAGTCGGTGATGCTGAAAGTATCGCCATCGGTATCGTCGCAAGTGAAACCGTCGCCATCCAGATCTGCAGGGTCATGAAAATCCTGTGGCAAATCCGAAATCAACCGGATGCGGTTTTCTTCTGCGATGTAGACACGCGGCACGCGCTCCAATGCAGGTTTGTTGCTGCCGGCGGATCGAATTGTTCGAACAACGGTTTCCATGGCAGCGCGAACCTGATGATTCATTACGGTGATTTCCTGTTGCGCCTTATGAACCTTTGCGTGCTGATCAAGAATCTGATACAACCCGACAATCACCATCAATCCAAGAACAATCAGCACCAAAACCTCGACAAGGGTATAACCGCTTTGATATTGCATGCTTAAAACAAGCTCGCAATTTGCGTGCGAACGATGGTTTCCCGTCCCTTAGCGCCCATTTGCAAACGTTTGCTGACGACGCGAACAGCGATTTCTTTTAGTGGAACTCCTGCGATCGATCCGGCGTCTGTAATTTTCCAGAAAACGCTATAGACAACGGCATTCGGATGAAATTGAGTTGGATCGGAAACGATCACCGAACTTTCCAGTTGAGCACTTGCAATGGAATACCCGGACTGTGCTGTGTTTAAGTCTCCTCCAACCGGCAAGTTTGCGTAGCGCGAATCGTAAAGGTCCTCAAGTACCTGTTCTGCTACCGTGTAAATTTCCGTGTCATCCTTTGTCCGCGCATTCACCCAGACGCTTGATGCAAATAGCTGCGCCAGCGCAAGCGCGCCGACCGCAAGAATTAGAACTGCGACCAGAAGCTCAATGAGCGTAAATCCAGCTGTAGCGCGAGCGTCCCGCCTGCGGAGCTTGGATTCTTTTATTTTTATTGAACCTGTACCCATGTTCCTTCATCGCCGTTATGCAGTCCGATGATTCCACCTTGTTCCACACAAATGGCCCTCCTCATTCCCTGCTCATTTTGCAAAACAATACATCTCTCTTCCTGCGGAGTGTTTACCAGCGTTCCATTGCGACCAAATATCATCGTGACTTGATCGGAAGGCACATCATCGGGATCGGCGCCGCTTGGCAGATTGGAAAACAGCCCGGTTGTAATGAATTTGCCGTACTGTAGAGTGACTGCAGTACGGCTTAACGAATCCGTATCTTGAACGCCATTTCCGTTCAGATCGCAGTAAGCCGAATACCAGTTTCCATCGGGAGCGGACGGCTCTGTGCCGGCGGCTAAGTAGGAATCAGTGGAACGATTGTATTGAAACGAATAGGTAAAGTTAGAGGAAGTGGCTCTCAACCGTGTGAGAGCCACTGTACCTAGAATTTGTCTAGCCTCGCCTTCTAGGCGATATTTCTGAAGCAATCGATAAAAAGTGGGGACTCCGCCCGCTACCATGACCCCAAGAACCGCCACAATAACGAGCGTCTCTAAAAGAGAAAATCCCTTATACTCCCCACTCTCACTGACCATTTTGTGTCTTCGCATCTTTAGCAATGGCAACTTCCGTACCAGGCTTTTATCTGAAGTAGCGCGGGCGTCCCGCCCGCGAGCAGCCGCAGACGAGACGTCCGCGCTACTTTACTCCGTGATTCTGTGATGAAACTTTGCAAAAGTTGCAGTAATTTTTGCAATCGATCTGCAATTTGCAATAAACTAAGGACGGGTGTCTGAATATTTCACCGCAGAGACCGCAGAGATCGCAGAGAGAATTTAAGAATTGTTTTTAACGTTGCGTTCTCAGCGTACTCTGCGGTGAGATCCAGAGGGAGGGGTATAAGAATTGCAGCCCATGCCTCCTCTTATGCGTGGAGGGATGACTGAACTACCGGAACGGGGCAAAATCCTCATCATTGAGAGCAGTAGTTCGTTGCGCAATGCCCTTACCGAATTCCTGACAGAACACTATCTTGTTCAAGGAACCGATTCCATTGCGAGCGGTCGTGAAGAAGTCGGACGATTCCAGCCTGACTTAATTCTCCTGGCAAAGGAATTGGTGGACGAGTCGGGAATCGAAACTCTTTCTTCGTTGAAATCTGTCTCCCACTCTGGTTCCGCGATCGTGTTACTTTCCGGACATACCACTATTGATGAAGCTGTCGCAGCTATTAAGGGCGGAGCGGCCGATCTCGTATCCAAACCGATCGAGCCGGTCCGGTTGCAACAGATCATCGAACAGAACTTGAAGCAAATTCAGCGCAGGAAAACTTTGCTGGATCTCCCTCAATTTCCCGATTCGACTGCCAAGGAACAGGGCTCCTGGTCCTTTTCCGGGAATCTGGAAAATGTATTCATGCCGGATCTCCTGCAGTTCCCGAGCTTTTCGCAGCTCACAGGAACGCTGGAAGTTCAGTCGGGATTGGTGAATACAAGCATATTTTTCTTGAATGGCGAGATCTTGTCCGCAGGTTCCTCCGATCCGCGAATGTACCTGGGCCAGTTTTTGTTGCGAAATGGAATTCTGGATGAAAACAGGCTTCTAGAGTTAATCGTAAAACAGGAACAGGAACGGGTTTTTCTGGGCAAACTCATTATTCAAGAAGGCATTTCGGATGAAGCCACCATCAGCGAAATTCTGATCAAGAAAATCACCGAAACAGTAACGAACCTGTTTCTGCAAAAAACCGGAGTCTATAATTTCTATCAGAATCTGGTTCCTCCATACATCTTTCACATGGTCAATGTTCCACTCATTGGTTTGATCATGGAGGGAGAAGTAAAAGCGGAAATGTGGCACAAGATCCGCAAAGTCGTTCCGCATTTACGGATGATTGTGCAAGCGGTCGCTTCCTGGGATCAGCTCTACATCGGAGATTCGGCGGCTTCCGCAGAGACCGTTCGCTGGATGCTCACCGGAAGTCATACTGTGGAAGACATCTTATATGAAACCCATACAAGTGAATGGGAGCTCCTTTCCTACCTCTATCCGTTTTATGAGAAAGGGTTGATCCGTTTCGATCCGGCGCCTGACGCTTCTGAACATTCGCTGGAAAAAGCTGTACTCGAACAATCGCTAGAAAGAGTGCGGAGGATGCTGGTCTCCGGCGACTATGAAAAAGCCGTTCGTTTGTTATACCGATTGGTGAAGGAACCGGATTGTGATCTTCATTTGACCCTTCCTTTGCTCGAAGATGCTGAACAGCGATACAAGTCCTGGTTCTATTCGCATGTTCTGAGGGCTCAAGACATCCCGTTGCTAAGATCACGGCCGAAATGGAAAGCTGCCCATCAAGCGATGGAAGTGTTTCTGTTGAATCGCATTAATGGGATCCGCAACGTGAAGGCACTCGTCAATCTTGCTCCCGCCCGTGAAGTGGAAGTTCTAGCAGCATTACAGCACCTGCTGGAATCTGGTTTTATTGAAATTTTAAATGCAGCCGGATCCTCAGGTGAAATCCCAAATCAGCGTGAATTGGTGATCTCAACTCCTGTTTCTCCGCGAATCGTAGAACGAATCCTGAGTGAGCTCCCTGTTGGCGTGATTACTCTGGATTCACAGGGACAAATTCGTTTTGCAAATAAGTATTTCCTGAAGATTGCAAACCTGAATCAAAAGGATTTATTGAATCAGGATATCTCATTGATTTTTCCGGATCTGAAACTGGATGCGATTCGCGATTCGTATGAAAGGGAATTTGTCTGGGAAGGTCCTGGCAGTTCTTCAGCGATCAAAAGGTACTGGCTTTACAGCACGCATACGTTTTCCCATGGATCGAACGACATGACGATTCTTGTACGCGACGTTACGGAGAGCCATCGCCGCGATCTTGAGAATTTCCGGAAGGACCGGCTGACTTCACTCGGTGAATTCGTTGCCGGCATGATCCACCAGCTAAAAAACCCCGTGATGCTGCTCGAAACGGGAGTAAAACTCCTGTCGATGGATGATCTGGATCGCAAAGATTTGCGGGACATCGGACAGCGAATGGAAAAGAACGTAGAACGGATTCGCAATTTGATTTCGGATACGTTGAACTATGTTTCGATGGATGAATCCGCCTTTACGTGGCTCAACTTGAATGAACTGATTGAAAAAACCTTGCCCATGTTCCGCGAATCTCCACAAAATGAAGAGGTAAAATTCCACTTCCAACCCCTACCGGAACCGCCTCTAATCCGCGGAAATGTTGTGCAGATCCGGGAGGTGCTGATCAACTTGATCAACAATGCTCTTCAGGCCATGAAATTCAAAGGACAATTGCAAATAACAACGGATTTACAGGAAGAATTGGAAGGGGGAATCTCACGAAAATATCTTTTAATGGTTGTATCCGACACGGGCGGAGGAATGTCGTCCATCGTTATGGAAAAAATTTTTACTCCTTTTTTCACGACGAAAGCCGCTGGAAAAGGACTCGGTCTCTCTTTTGCAAAACGCATTCTGGAAGAGCAGGGTGGTTTTATGCGGTGCTGGAGCAAAGAGGGGATCGGCACGCACTTTTACGTGTACTTCAAGATTGGGGAAAAGGATGCCTTCTATCTTGATCGTAGATGATGAAGAGGACATCCGCTGGAGCCTCAAGCAGATACTAAGGGATCAGGAGAATCATTTTCTGGAGGCAGAATCGGGACGAGCTGCGCTGCAAATTCTGCAAAAGACCACTCCCGATATTGTGATTCTTGATTTACGGATGCCGGAGCTGGATGGTTTAGACACTCTGGAAAAACTTTTGCTAATTGAACCGTTCCTTCCTGTGGTAATTCTAACGGGAGTGGATTCCGTCAAAAGCGCAGTGCAAGCCATGAAGGTTGGCGCAGTGGATTATCTTGTTAAGCCCGTGAACCATGAAGAATTGAGGATTGTTGTCAGCCGTGCGCTGGAGCATGTTCGTTTAAAGCGCGAAGTCCTCAACAGCCGGAGCCTGTCGGACAGCACTCACTATGTATTTGGCAGAAGTGAGATCATGCAAAGACTGAATGAAACGATCCACAGTATTGCCGGCCGCGATGTGCGCGTGCTGATTCAGGGGGAAAGCGGCACCGGAAAACAGATGGTGGCCGAGCAACTGTACTTGCTGAGTCCTCGAAGCGACAAACCTTTCGTTACCATTGATTGTGGTGTTCTGCCGGAAACGCTCATGGAAAGCGAGTTTTTCGGTTACGAAAAAGGAGCTTTTACCGGAGCGTCCACGCGCAAGATCGGTAAACTGGAAGTGGCGAAAGGTGGCACCCTCTTTCTGGATGAGATCGGAAATATGAATATTGCTCTTCAATCGAAATTGCTGCGCGTTCTGGAAACGGGCCAGTTCGAAAGGCTCGGCGCGAATTCCTCTCTCCTGGCCGATTTTCGTTTGATCATTGCGACCAATTCCAATCTACAGGAAATGATCCGGAGGGGAGCCTTCCGCAGCGATCTGTATTACCGCATTAATGTTTTTACGATCGAGATTCCACCGCTGCGAGATCACCCTCAGGACATTCCGGAGCTTGTGGAATTTTTTAGAAACACGTTTAACCAGAAACATGACAAGAAAGTTGTGGACGTCTCACACGAATGCATGGAGATGCTGATCCGTTATCAGTGGCCGGGAAATATCCGGCAGCTCAGAAACGTTTTAGAACGCGCCATATTGCTTGCAACGGACCGTATTCTTCCGATTCACATGCCTCTGGAGGTGCAGAGGCATGACCAGCAAGTGTCATCCGTTGATAGGATAGCCAATGTGGAAGTGGATCTCCAGACATTGGAAGAACGCGCGCTTCGCGAGGCCCTGGAACTTCATCAATGGAACAAAACGCGGGCTGCAGCGGAGCTGGGAATCAGTCTGCGCACGCTTTATTACTGGCTCAAACGCTATAACATCGCCCGAAAGTAGCGCGGGCGTCTCGCCTGCGAGAGCTGCGCAGACGAGACGTCCGCGCTACTTCATCGCCAGAATTTCTTGCACTGCGCGATGTGCCTGATCGATTGCACAATCAAGGTAGGAATAAGCGCCTGCGTCGCTGTTCGCTATTGCGATTCGCCCGCAGGGTTTTCGCGCTAAAACACAGGGACCCTCCTTACCCTGTAACCAGAAAGGATCAAAAAGCGAGTTGTACTGATAAGCGTATCCATGCGGCCACCGGTGAACGGCGATTCCGGTGATGTCCTTCGCAGGATCGAATCCACCTGGACCCAGCATTGCGGTGAGCTGTTCTCTGATATTGCGTTCGAAAGTTGTAAAGTCCGTTTCCAGAAGTTCAGTTCTGCCAAGCCTGTGCTGGTGCTTTAAAGGAAGTCCCGGTCTACACGGAGCTCGAAACATTCCGATTACCATAGGTTCGTCAGGATTACTGGTGGTTTTGTATCCATCAAACTGAAGCGGCATCGCAAGATGCGTGTGCGAAAAATAACTGCCCGGTGCGTAAATGGATTGCACTCGGAGTTTCACCCAGGGTTGCCAATTTCGAACGGCTACGCGTGTATAACTCAGTGGTACTTTGATCGCATAAGCAAGCGCAGTTTTTTGCTCCCGCGAAAATTCGGGACATATATAAGGAATTACTGTATGCCAGCAAGCAAGCACGCATTTTGATGCGCGAATCTTTTGCAGTTTTCCCTTTCGCACATAAATCACTTCTATTTCATTTTCATCTGTCTGCTTGACGTGGACAACGGTGCTGGAAAGACGGATTCGAGATGTGTTGTTTTCCAGGTCGAGCTTGTTATAACGCGCCCTTGCCATCACGATGTCATTTGCGGTTTTGCCTGGAATTGCTTCCGGAATTAATTTACGAACGAGCAAGCGTGCAATAGAAGCGTTTCCATCCGGAAAATGATAAAAATATCTTTGCGCTTCTTCGTTGGGGATGGAATCGCGATTCATGCCGATGCCCGGTTCAGGATCCAGATTCAGTCCCTGGAAACCGGGATACGAAAATCCCCACGCGTCTTGCGCTGGCAGAATGTCGATCCCCGCCCCGTACAGGGAATGCGGCCGCGCCTGGAAAAAGGGAAATATGCCAGGGTCACATTTCACGAAATCGGTCAAGTACTGCGCATAACTGATGCGGGCAAGTTTTCCTTTTTTCTCAACAGAGCTAAGTCCCGGCATGTAATCCGTTGCGTCACTGTACAACCGCTGTAAGTCTTTTTTCACCAATTCAGACATAGGCGTCTGTTGTAAAAAGGAAGGCCATGCGTCTTTCGCAACTTCAGCAGCGCCCAGATAATCCGGCTCAAAAGGATCCGGAACGAGACGATCGATTCCGAAAGACGCCCGGTCAAAAAAGAAGCGCGCGCTCAGGCCTAGTGACGAGTAAGAATTCCGAACAAAGTGATTGGCAAAACTCTGTACATCGATCCCCAGTTCTTCAATCAGTGCTTTTGAAGTTTTGCTGTACGGGGCCGGACTTTCGATTGCATAGCTTCCCCCATACGTCAAAAGGAATGATTTTCCGGCAGTAAACTCCTGACGCCGCGCGTGGCCTCCAAAATCATCGTGGTTATCCAAAAGGAGAACGCGGGCTTTTGTCCCTGCTTCCTTTAGAAAGAAATGAGCGGCGGACAATCCGCTAACTCCTGCTCCCACAATGACAAGATCGTATGTTTCCTTCGTATCTTCCGGCTCGCCGTAATGGCTCCAGAGATTCCCATCCCGCAACTGATGTGCAACTTCGAAAGAACCATCGTTGCTTCCACGCATTCCGGTCAAAGCCGGTGGATAATCTCCTGCGTCTGCATGCAGCTCGGGAAGCCAGAATGGCAGTGTGATAGATGCGGCGGTTGCGCGGGCCACACCATTGAGAAAATCACGCCTGGTGATGCGGCGCATCATGCCCAATTGTCTATCGTTCGATTCAGACATTTTTGATCTGAGTAGAATACCTTGAAATGGTATCATTCCAAGATGAAGCAGATCACACAAGAGCAAATCGAGAACGCACTGGAATCATTTGAGACTTTCACGGAAGCGGATATCCAGAAATTCATGAGGACGTTTCAGAAAAAACAGGAACCTTTGCTTGTCTACATTGCCGCAGTTGCTGAGCGGGAAGAACTGAATGAAGAAGAATACGATTTATTGATCACGATGGTTTTGCTCACCTGGCAATTAATTCGCTTGAACTTTCCAAAGATGAAAAAGTTGACCATGAAGCAACTCGAAAGAATGGATGATCTGCTTTATGAAAGGCTAGCGAATGATCCCAATTCGATGCTTCAAGCAGTTCACGATTATCCCCAGCCGTTCCTTCATGAGGCCGTTCTTACAAATGTAATGGAAGCGGAGGAGGCTGTGAGAGAGGATCGAAAGGGAATCATCTACTTCACACTGAAGAATGTTATGGATGGGATGATCAGCGGTTTGTAACGCCAGCTTCCAGTTGGCAGAGCGTGCCGGCAAGATGCCGGCGTTACAAATTGCTGCCGGCTCCACGGATCTCTCTGGATTTCTCTGCAAGAATTCTGATCAGATGATCAGGATCGACCGGTTTTGCTAGCTTGATGAGTAATGCATCATTGTGCGGTCCTTCCTGATTGAGGGAGACGTATCCGCTCAGAGCAATTACAGGAATCGATTGAGTCTGTGGTTGCATGCGCAGAGTGCTGATGAAAGCATATCCGTCCTGTTCCGGAAGACCGATATCTGTAATGACTATCTCGGGAAGCCAGGATTCCATCACGCTCAACGCTTCGTTTACACTTCTGGCTGTTCGAACTTCCGCCTGGTTCAGTTTCAGCGTGAATTCGAAAAGTTCCAGGATCAAAAACTCATCTTCAACAACCAGAACTCTGAGACCATTCAGGGACATATTAGAAAAGTAGCGCGGGCGTCGTGCCTGCGCAACCGCAGACGAGACGTCCGCGCTACTTTGTTTACTATCGCTTTAATAGATACGCCTTTCTTTTTGGTTCATTGAACTTCTCGATTGCGTAGCGCAGCATCGTCCGTGGCATAATCGCTGCATGTTTATCAAGAAAGGCTTCTAAAACTTCAGGGGCCCGGTTGCCGACTTCACGGAGCATCCATCCGGATCCTTTATGGATCAGATCCTCTTTGTCCTTCAACAACCGTGTAGCGATGCGCAGAGTCACGCCATATTCGTTTTGTTTGATAAAGGCCAGAGTTGCGATGATTGCAGTTCGTCTTTCCCAGAGATTGTTTGATGCAGCCAACTTGTCCAGGATTTTTGTATCCTTCTTCAGCAAATAACCTCCGATCAGGAGAGGCGCTGAACAATCTACGAGATCCCAGCTGTTGATTGACTTCATGTTGTTCAAATACAGCCGGTGGATTTCTTTACGCTTTGGTTCGGCACCGGATTTGAATTGAAGATTCAAGATGAGCAGGGCAAGAACACGTTCTTCATGAATGGGAGAATGAAGCAATTCCAGTATGTCTTTCTTGTTAAGATCGCGATATTGACCGGCAAGTTTTCTCAGATCCGGAACGGTGTTGCCCAGAAAAAGGTCCCCGGCGCCATATCCGCCAGGGCCTGTTTTGAAGTAGCGGAGAGAAACTTTTGCGCGTTCAGGATTTGCAAGTTCCCGCAGTTTTCGTTTGATCTCGTCCAGCTTTTTTTGAACAGAAGATCGCAAAGGACGCAAAGATAGAGATTTTTTTTCTCTTCGCGACCTTTGCGGGCTTCTGTTCAAAATCACTTTTTTATTTGCTTTTCGATTTTTGCCCAGGTATCCCGGAGCGTGACCGTTCGATTGAAAATCAACCGATCTTCTGTGCTCTCAGGATCCAGACAAAAATATCCCATGCGCTCAAACTGAAAAGAATTACCGGATACAGCCGTCCGGAGGCTCGGTTCCAGGCGGCAATCTTTCAGCACTTCGAGCGAATTAGGATTCAGATTGGATAGATAATCCTGTCCTTCGCCCACATCATCAGGATCAGCTTTGGTAAACAGGTGATCATAGAGCCGTACTTCTGCTGGAATGGAATGAGCAGCGGAAACCCAGTGGAGTGTGGATTTGACCTTGCGACCGTCAGGTGCATCACCTCCTTTTGTTGCCGGATCGTAAGTGCAATGCAGTTCCACAATATTTCCCGTAGCCGGATCCTTAACAATCTCCTTACAGGTGATGAAATAAGCGTATCGCAACCGCACTTCGCGGCCAGGCGCCAACCGGTAAAATTGTTTTGGCGGATCTGCGCGAAAATCCTCCTGTTCAATGTAGAGTTCGCGTGAAAAAGGCACTTTGCGGGAGCCCATCGCAGCATCTTCCGGATTGTTGATGCAATCCAACTCTTCCATCTCCCCTTCCGGATAATTCTCAAGGACCACTTTGAGTGGCCGCAGAACTCCCATCACTCGCGCGGCCCGTTTGTTTAAATCTTCGCGCAGAAAATATTCCAGCAGTGAAATCTCCACAACGCTATCCGCTTTGGTCACGCCAATCCGGTCACAAAACGTCCGGATCGCTTCGGGAGTGTAACCGCGGCGCCGTATTCCTGACAGAGTCGGCATACGGGGATCGTTCCATCCGCAAACAACTCCGTTGTTGACCAACTGCAGCAATCTTCTTTTACTCAACACAGTGTAGGTCAGGTTCAATCGCGCAAACTCAATCTGCCGGGGATGATGAATCTTCAGCTGATCAAGAAACCAGTCATACAACGGCCTGTGATCCTCGAACTCCAGCGTGCAGATGGAATGCGTGATTCCTTCAATGGAGTCGGATTGTCCGTGCGCCCAGTCATACATAGGATAGATGCACCACTGATTTCCTGTACGCGGATGGTGCGCGTGAAGGATTCGATAACAAACCGGATCCCGCAGGTTGAGATTCGGCGAAGCCATATCAATCTTTGCACGCAGCGTCCGCAAACCGTTTGGGAATTCACCCTTCTTCATCCGTTCAAACAAATCCAGATTTTCTTCGATGGAGCGATTTCGATAAGGAGATTCTCTTCCGGGCTCGGTTAACGTTCCTCGATATTCCCGGATTTCGTCCGCGGTAAGATCGCACACATATGCCTTTCCCATCTGAATCAGTTGAACAGTCCACTGATACAGCTGTTCAAAATAATCGGAGGCGTAAAATTCACGATCATCCCAATCGAAGCCGATCCATCGCACATCCTTTTTTATCGAATCGATGTACTCCTGGCTTTCTTTGGTGGGATTTGTGTCATCGAAACGCAGATTGCAGAGGCCGTTGTAATCGCGGGCGATTCCAAAATTCAAACAGATCGATTTAGCATGCCCTATATGAAGATATCCATTCGGTTCGGGAGGAAATCTCGTTTGCACTCTTCCCTGAAACCTTCCCGTTTGATTGTCTTCGTCTATGATTTCCCGAATAAAATCGGATTTAGTTCCAACCTGCTCTGTCATTCATCCCTCATGCGAATGGACCATCGACTCTCCCGCCTTATAGAGGAGGGGGATGGGGGGAGGTTGGAAAAAAATCTTCATTCCAACCCCCTCCTAGCCTCCCCCTTCATAAGGGGGAGGGACACGTATCAACTTCCTTTTAAAGTCCGCGCCACATTGTAACTCAGTTTTTAGCTGGCATAATAGCCGGTGCGATAGCGCAAATGGATTCCTTTTCGCTTGCACTGGATCTTGATCTTTCGAAAAGAGCCGTCCAGTTTCTGGTTGGTCGACCGGTAAGCAAGATAATATTGACTGCGCACGAAACTCCGAAGCAGTTCACTCACTTTTTCTGATTCTTTTAGATTTTTTGGAAAGAAAGCGTACCCGGCGGTTTTCTCGGCAAGAGATTGGAGTATCTCCCTTCCACGAAACATCGGTATGGCGGGCAAGTTTTTCACCTTTCCGCGCATTCCAACGACGGGCGCATTCGCAACCGTTCCCAGGACAATCACCGTAAGATCGGGGGTTCGTGAAGCCATTTCAACAACTTCTTCCAGTTTTGTTTTGCTCATGTTGTCCTGACCATCGGAAGAAAGAAGCAGAATCTTACGGCCAGAGTGCCCATTTAGATCGGTGATTGTCGTAGCAACCGCATCGAACATGGCTGTCTGCCACCAGCGGGGTTGCATTTTTTTCAATTCATCGCGAATCGTCTCTTTGCTCGATGTTAGTTCCGTGGATTTCAAGATATCGCTGAACTGCACGAGTTTCACACGGTCCAGTGGTCCGAGCTCTTCCAGCAAAGTCAGACCCGCATCGCGAGCAAGATCCAGTTTTCGGACCTGTTCTACCTTGGAGTCCATGCTGGCACTGTTGTCCACAACCAGTGCTAGAATGAGTGGGATTTCATTCCGTTCACCCGCAAATGCGCCGAAACGCTGGATCTTTTGTGAAACTCCATCTTCCATAACTGTGATTTCATCTTGTTTCAGGTCAGTGATGAAATGTCCTTTCTGATCGGTTGCGGTGAAGTACAAATCGACCAGATCTACAACAAGTGTTTCCTGAATTTCCGCGGTTTCAATTGTGATTGCGTATAGGAGAAGGAAGACAGGCAGCAAGAATCGTTTCATAGGGTAAAAATGTAGATTTCAGCCGCAAAATTAGCAAGGGTTTGGGAGAGGTTGTTTTAGCAAAGTAGCGCGGGAGTCTCGCCGGCGGACGCGGACGTGACGTCCGCGCCACTTTGTTTAATTATGTCTCTGAGCTTCCCGGCTGGCGTTGGTTTCCGCAATGTTATGCGACATATGTCGTCTTAGATCTTCCTCCAGATCCACCACACCCTTTTCAGGTTCGACACCGACAATAGACATAGACCATTTCACCACCCAGCCAGCCTGAAATACCAATCGCGCAGACACCGATGAACGAAAGTACGACGGGAAGCAGCACACCCGCAGGGCTTGTGTATCTCAGCCAGAGGTTGAAGACAAACAGGATAACTGCGCCAAGATTGATCATCATGTGAAACAATCCGATCTGCTTGATTTTCGGGTCTTTCATGGAGATCAGATCAATAAAACCGGGGATCGCGGCGAGCGACGCTCCCACAATACCCCCCGCCATCGTGTAGAAGGCAATCTGGTCCCAGACCGCATTCTCCCCGAAGAAATAAAGCAGGTCACATACAAATGTAAAAATCCACAATCCAATGGTAAGCGGAACAATCATGGGGTGTACGGGATGTTTCCCGATCTTTGCTCTCGCAGCCATAAATCCTCCTATACCTGGCAATATAGGTCTAAAAACCGGTAGGGGCAGGCCTTGTGCCTGCCCGCTCAGGGCGACCACAAGGGTCGCCCCTACTTAAAATGATCGGTACGAAACTTCACCCATTGATCCGCGGTCATCGGTTCAATCTTCATCAGCAGAAATTTAAAACTGCTCCAGTTTGGATTATCGGGAAGCGCAATCTCGACATCTTCGAAATGCCCTTCCGCCTTATTGACCCACAAAAAACCTCCACGGTTTTCCAGTCCGGCTCCATCGATTCGATACTTCAGGCAATCCTTTTCATTTCGCTTTTCTTCGCTTACATACTCCACGTTTACTTCGCCCCGGTACTTCACACCTGGACCTTCCTCTGCAAAAGTGGGATCCGCAATTCCCACTTTGAATGCTTCGGTGGGATTTTTTAGGTGACGGGTAAATCGAACAAATGAATTGTTTGTCATGTTAATTAGTCTCCCCGCACCGGCAATAGCAAAAGGATTGCCAGATAGAAAATCACATGCTGTGAGAGAAACTGCGGCTCCGATTTTCTTGGCTATTACGCAAAACAATTTGCCGTTTGGCAAATTTGTAAAGGCATCCCGGATCCATCTTCGGCCGCCCTTCTGCCGCTCCAATAGAGGTTGGAAATATTTTCTGACGCATTGGCACGGCTATCACTCAGCGCGTTTTCCGAATGACAGTGATGGAGGAATCGAATGGAAGTGAAAAAAGGAAACGCAAATTTGTACGCACAGGCTCAAGTTCGCTGAAACGAAGGTAACGGAAGAAAAGAAGGCGAAGGCTCAGGTCGTCACTGCAAAGGCGCCCGCTGCTGGCAGCGGCACATCGATCAAAGCCGAGTCTCAAATATCAGCGTCTGCCATGGACTGTTTCATGTCAAAGTGAATGGTAAAGAGGATTTCATTCAGGGTTCAGGTGGATTTAGTAGCCGGTCGTTGGAGAATCTTGCAATATCATTATCCGGAACCGGAATCTCTTGAGAGAATGTGAATCAAGATATTAAGCTGCATGAGCATCTTTTCTCTTTGGTAAAACAGCACTACGGTTTTCACCAACAGATGAATCTTCCGCTTTTCGGTTAAGATTCCGCCCACCTTAGCTGGCCTCTCTTTTTATCTCACTCGAGACTGAAATCGATTTTATGAGCATGGCACAACGCTTGCTCTAACTCGATCTGCACATGGAATAAGGAGAAGAAAAGCGATGGATGTGAAATCAGGAAAGGCAAATTTATTTATCCAAGCTCAACAAGCAGCTTCGCGTGAGCTAAAGATAAGACAAGAAACGAAAACAAGCGTGCGAAATTTTGTGCTTACACTTATTGTGTTGCTTTCTGCCTTCGTGGGAAGGGGGATTGCTCAGCAAGGCCCTGGGGGCGAAATTCCGGGGACTTTACGAGATGCCCTCCAAACCACTGCAAGCCGTAGGGCCGCTGAAGATCGAATCAAGCTCAAGTGGGATGAACTTGGAGGTGCTCCGGGGCAACAGAGTGTTCCCGGGGAAAGCGGTCTAATGGTAATCCGGGACGGTTACTACCGGGAGTATGTCGGCGGCGGAAGGATTTATTACCGTCCTACTGATAAGAAGGCCTTCTTTGTCTACGGCTATATTCACGAGAAATACAGGCAGCTTGGCGGTTCGGCCAGTCGACTGGGATGGCCAACTTCGGACGAACAGACGTTCACTGAAGATGGTCGGGTCACAAACTTCGAAGGCGGGACGATTTATTGGTGGCGCGATACCGGCGCATTCGAGTTGTCTAACATCGTGGTGCGTTATAAAGGTCTCTATTGTTTTGGTGAAACTGATAATGATCAACTTTCGGAATCCGATGAACCGTACGTGATCTTCGGGGTGGTACCGCCCCCAATCATTCAGGACGGCAAAGCAACCGTACAGACTTCTGCTCCGCGGACGGATATTTATACAAGGGTTGATGCTGGCGATTCACGCGCAGATAACATCGAGTTCTACCGTGGTTTGCCCTATGGAATGTCCCTTTCCACCACTCTGTTTGAACATGACTTTAGTGATCCCGATGAATACCGGGGTGTTGTCAAGGCGTTGGCTGACAAAGCGGCCGGAGGACTCGTCGTGGCCGCCGAGAAGGTTCCATACGTTGGCCCAGCGTTGGCTGTGATAGCGGATAAAGTTTGGACCGTAATCGGAGACGACGTGGTGGGCGAGATACACGAGGCTTTAGACACGAAGGACGACAACATTGATACGAAGTCCGTTGTCATCACGGCCAAGCAGATGGTGACTCTCGCGCGCGTGGCGAGACAAAAGCAGGGAGACGTCGAGTGGAATCTGGAATCGCCGCTGCTGAGTGGCGATGGTTCGTCGTACAAGGTCTATTTCAGCATCGAGGCAGTCGAGCCACCTGTTGTGGCAGTTGCGGAAGAGATCGCAGAGGGACCCCAACAGTTCATCGGTACGTTTGAGACGACGCCAGCGAATTACCAGCCGATGTGGGTATACGCGATCAAGAATGACGGCGATCTGGTTTGGTATCGGAAGGATAGCGGCGAGTCCGCATGGCAGGGGCCGAAAAAAGTTGGCAACGGCTGGAATTTCAAAGATGTAATTCCTGCCGGCGGCAATAGCCTTTACGCGCTCACTGAGGACGGCAAGTTGATGTGGTATCAGCATACGGGATTTAACGACGGCACTATTAATTGGAAAGCACCGGCTGAAGTGGGTCACGGATGGACATTCACTAAGATTTTTTCCGGCGGCGAGGGAATCATCTACGCGATCACGCAAGAGGGCAAGTTGCTCTGGCACAAGCATAACGGCTACATGACCGGCGCTGGCCTGGAGACGCCTGGCGCGTGGGGAAGCACCAAGGAAGTCGGACGCGGCTGGAACGGCTTCCAGCAGGTGTTTTCCGGCGGCGGCGGAATCATCTACGCGATAACGCAAGACGGTAAGCTGCGTTGGTACAAACATAACGGCTATCTGAGCGGGGCGGGACTGGAGACACCCGGCGCATGGGAGGGTCCGAAGGAAGTGGGGCGCGGCTGGAACGGCTTCCAGCAGATCGTGCCGGCTGGCGATGGCGTCATTCTGGTTATCCAAAACGATGGCAAGCTTCGCTGGTACAAGCATAACGGCTATATGACCGGGGTAGGCCTTGAGACGCCCGGCGCATGGGAAGGCCCAAAGGAAGTGGGCACTGGCTGGCAGAGCTTCAGGAAAGTCTTCGCCCTCCTCCCGGCATCATCAGCCCCGGTCGTCCGATGAATGTTCCGACAAGGTAAGAAAGTTCACTTCCCCGATAAGGATGGGTTAACCTTATCGGGGAAGACTCCAAGAAAAGTGATTCAAGCACTGCAGATCCGTGCACATTTCTGTTGCGCTCTGGTGGCGCAGAGCGCGCCCTTCTTGCATTGCTTGGCGATCCAAACCGCGATCGAACCGCTACTTCCGGATATTCCTTGCAAAAATTTTATGGCGACATAACGATTGAGTTTTTCAGCTTTCGCTAGGAATACAACTTCCGTTCCGCCCTGTCCCAGTAAACATCATTCGACAGCGATCCAAAATCCAGTAAGGTTGAATTTGCGGTACTGTCAATGATGCGCCATCCACGGGACATCAGCGTGAAGGTTCATCGAAACCACGGATGCAATGGGAAACAGATCTGGACCGTAAAAGAATATTCGACAAATGCCTATGTGCAACGTATCGAGGAAAGTTATTTTTGCTCCGCGCTCAGTCCTCATGCGGACCATCATCGAAGGCGGCAGCGCAAGAAGCCGAAGCAACTTTTGATCAAGCTTTTAAATTAAACAGCTTTCACAAGAGAAAATTTAACAGCGACCGGGATAAGGCGAAACTTTTTGCCCATCCTGCTTCTTAAATCTCATCTCTCAAATTGAGATTTTTTACCAAACGATAGAGATAATTCGGATGAATCCCGAGACGCGATGCGGCTTCGTTATAGTTTCCTTTCGTTCCCTCAAAAGCCTTCAGCACTAGATCCCGTTTGAACTGCAACAGCGCATCCTGATAGGAGAGGGGACCTTGTTGTGATAGGGATCGCCTTTCCAGCAGGGCTTCCGGGAGGTCTTCCAACTGGATCCATTCCGAAGTGCCCAAAGCGATGGCTCGTTCGATGGCATTTTGCAGTTCGCGAACATTGCCCGGCCAATCGTATCGCAGCAAACATTCCTTGACTTCCGGAGAGATACCGAGAATCCGGCGTCCGATTTTCTTCGTAAACCGGGAGACAAAATAATGCGACAGCAGCAAAACGTCTTCAGAAAGCTCACGCAAAGGGGGCATCGTAAGCGTGACAACTTTAAGGCGATAATAAAGATCTCTTCGGAACTTGCCCTCTTCGATCATTTTCTCCAAATTCTGATTTGTAGCCGCAATGACTCGTATGTCTACAGTTACCGCGCGCGTTCCACCTACACGTTCGAACTCACGCTCTTGAAGGACCCGAAGCAGTTTTGCTTGTAAGGCGGGAGCAAGCTCGCCGATTTCATCCAGAAAAAGAGTTCCACCATCTGCGGATTCGATCTTCCCCTTCTTCTGTTGGAATGCGCCGGTAAAAGCTCCTTTTTCAAAACCAAACAATTCACTTTCCAATAAGGATTCCGGAATCGCAGCACAACTGATTGAGATCAACGGACCGTTGCGCCGAGCACCGGCTGCATGAATGGCTCTGGCCGCGAGCTCTTTTCCCGTTCCGCTTTCACCATAAATCAAAACGGTAGTATCCACCGGCGCGATTCGGGAGATCAGCTGCAGAACTTTGCGCACCGCTTCGCTCTCTCCGACGATCGGACCGCTCACCACTAACCTCTCATTCAGTTGTTGGTTTTGAAGCCGCAGGTCCTCCGTCTCACGAAGATGATGTAAAACCGGAGAGGTCAGAGCGGCAACAGCAGAAGCGATCTGCAAATGATCCTCTGTAAATCCAACGGCGTTAGTCGTATCCATATATAGCAGACAGACAACAGACTCTAGCCAGATAAACGGAACGCAGATTACAGATTGAATCTGACTTCCAGAAAGAGATTCCGGAAGCGCAAAATTAGAAGCGAGAATGGCAACCTTTTCATGGATTACTTTTTGGCTGAGACTTTCGCTGAATTTTTGAACTTGCTGCTTTGTGAAGCGGGAAGCAGAAATTCTTGTCCCCTTTGTTTCCAGGATTGAAACGTTTTCATATGGTATGAATTCCAGAAGCAGATCGAATAATTTTTCGCAAAAAGCAACGACGTCAGTTGCGCCGGTAAGGACATGGCTGATACGGGTGAGTACTTTCGCAGATTTTGTTGCGAAAGAAGGGGTGTCTCCAAGGTAGACAGAGTCCTCAATTCGCAAGGCCTGAGTTGAACCGGCTTCAAGTGAATCATCGACAACGGGAAAATCGGGAAATGTTGAATCCTCGTTTAGTAGAAAGAGAAAAGTGGAGGTGCCGATTTCGATTCGATCACCATGATTCAGGGTACGTTCATGAATCGGAATCCCGTTAACAAATACACCATTCCGGCTCTGCAAATCGCGAACGACATAACTGTTATCTTGTTTCTCAATCGAACAATGTTTCCGCGAAAGGAGCAAATCGCCGATATAAACAGCATTGCTTCGCTCCCGCCCCAGCACAATCGGTTCGTTCGGAAGCTCAATCCGGCTGCCTTTGATCGGGCCAAACATGCAAAGCAAGAAAGGATTCATCCGCTCCATTATTTCCCAAAGTCAGTCACATCGCAAAGATTGATACGCGACGGTCGTTTCCGAGCCTACGATACATCTGGGTCGGGCTGCCATAGTGGAACGCGCTGTTTGAAATTAAGGAGCGGTACCCACCATGGGCAATGCAAACTGGAGCAAAAGTCGGTCGTTGCTCCATTGGGAGCGGGCGGGATCGGGTAAACCTGCTCGAGAAACTTGGATCACCTCTTCCCCAGAGCAAAGTCATCGATTATTCGTTGAAAATCGCAAAAGGCCTGGCGGCCGCGCACGACAAAGGAATCATCCATCGTGACCTGAAACCTGAGAATCTGTTTGTCATCAATGATGGTCGTGTGAAGATCCTGGACTTTGGAGATTGAAAAGTGCCTGCGAAGCCTGATAAATCAGTACAGCTACGATCCTTATTTAGCTTCCCAACTAATGGGGACGTTCGGCTTCCAATCCCGCGGCTCGGGGAGTCCACTCAAAGGCAATAATGTTCCTTCTGGAACAGCGTTAAATTTAGCCTGGCGGATTTCAACACGATGAAAAAAATTTTGTTCCAATGGAAATCGAATCTCGCCAGGCCATTCCAAAAGTACAAAGTGTTTGAACGGGATGGTCACGCCTTGAAGCGTTTTGTACGAGTCGTAGTAGATCGTTCCCGCAGCAGCCGGAAATGCCTGACGGACAGTGTAATGACACATGGTGACCAGGCTGGTCTCGCGATCGATCCACAGAACAAACTGATCATAATCCCGGTTCGCGTCCAGACTACCCCATGTTGAATAAACGAGATCATACGTTTTGCCCTTCTGCTTTCCTTCTCCCGCATAAGTAACAAACTGGGCAGACGCGAGTCGGAAGGGAAGCTCATTGAAATACTGTAGAGAGGGAAGATAGAACATCAATAAAGGGTCACTGGATTTTGCCAACGGAGAATTCAAATCCTGTTTCTTGTAACCCTGCCAGGATTGTACTCCGAGGATCTGGTCTTTCCAGTCTCCATCCAATAACTCCATCCTGGATGTGAATGTGCCCAGCAAGTACTGTCCTTTGAAGCTTTGTTCCGCAGTCGGCCACCATCGATTCTTCTTGGCCCAGATGTCAATCGCTTCAATTTCAAGCGTCGAATGGCCTTTCCACTTTTCAAATCCGAGCCGGTCGAGCGCTTGTTGAAGAATCTCTTTTCCTTTTCTAATATTTTCTACTGCCGCTCCCTGCGCCTTGACATGAGGCGTAGAAATATCAACCAATTGATTCATATCCATCTGGTTCTGGGCTATTGAAGGCTGCATGGAGAGGAGCAAGACAATTAAAGAACCAGAAGTCAGAAGTTTGCCGGATCGTGCTGCGCGCTGACGATAATGCAGATTTTTCAGAATGATCTTCATGCGAATTTAATCCTCCGATCAACAGAGATTAGCAACCGCGAATCCAAAGGAATTGTATAAATTTTCCACAAGGAAGGTTCCTAACTTCTGAAGAGATTTTTAACTAAAGCGAGCCGACCGGCTATTGCCAGAAATCCATTCGCTGTTTCCTTAACCCAGCTTCCTGGTAAAACGGAAGATATTTGTTCCCATCTTCCCCTTATATATGTACGTCCACTTCTGCGTTAGGTGATCCTTATCCTCCAGCAGGACTTCCAATCCCGTGTTGTGCCAATCCTCCGGAGACCGCATTCCAGTCACACGCAGCAGAGAAAATACCAGGGGTTTACCCTGCGGCTCTTGGATTGCCTTCGTGATCATTTGTGGCTGATTTCCCGCGCTGCAGTAATGCGTCGCAATCAAGTGGTTTCCCTCCACGGAGAACATTGTGATCATGACAGGTCCCTTGGCCGGGCGAAATTCTTCCATCAGGGCGGAACCGTCCGCGGTGAGAGTGTAGGTCAGCGTGATCTCAATTCCATCCTGCACCCCCTTCCATTCTCCAACCAGCGATGATAGCTGCTCAAAGGCGACGGCGCTTTTCGATTTTTTCGCCAGTTCTGTTGCCATTCCTGCAGGCTTCGCGTCAGGTGGGCCGTCACTTTCCGACACGGAATAAGCCCGTCGTCGCATAAGATGTTTTTCTTCGAGCCGCCACGTTTTGCCACTGTCCCGAGACGTTTCCCCTCGCCAGACAAAGGAGTCGGCTTTGATATCGTTAAATGACCAGCGCAGTGTCGAACCCTCATCGTCTTCACCCCGGAGAACAATGCTGTCTCCTTCGGCTCCACCTTGCATTGTAATGCTCCCGTAATTAGGGTTCACAAAAATCACCCGCCACATCTTGGATTTAGGATCGAAAAAGCGCACCGATGTGCCAATACTCCTCTCCTTCGTTCGGTCCTTCGGGTAAGTGATCCAGATGTCCTGCAGAACACGACCATCAAGGACCCATCCGAACAGGATCTCGCCCGACGAATGGCGGGTGGTTCCATCATCGTTGTAGAAGGTGAAATCGCAGTCCCAGGCGCCGACGAAGCGATCGAACAGCCGCGCTTCATCGCCGATCGAGGAATGAGGTCCAGAAGCAGCAAGCGTTGTAATCATTGCTTTTCGGGGATCAGTTGCCGGCTGAGCTTCCGACCACTGGACAGCGCCGGCGATTATAACGTACAAAATGCTTGCTGCCGCCAATGAGTTTGTGAACGAACCAGGCGGGCTATCGTTGATCTTGTGGTTTTTCATCATTTGGAACTACCTCCTGGCCGGAAGTCTAGTTCGTAACAGCGGTATGCCGCTATCAATTTCTTGCGGGTTTTGCTTCCATTCCGGGTACGTTACTTCTATTCCATTTTCCCGGGACAATTCTCTGCCAAATTCATCATACGAATGGGTTCAATCGACTCTCTTTTTCAGCAGATACAGATCAGCCTTGCCGGAGGCTTTTGCGTAAACTACTTTCGAAAGATCGGGCGAAAAATCGTAAGCATTGCCAAATAAAAGCAACGGAAATGCAAATGGAAGTTTCAGCACGAACTCAGATTCACCCCTGAGCTTTCCATCGACGAACCCTTGTCCGTAAAAAAGAATTTCATCCCGGCCGGCTAAATAGATTGGCGGTTTGATATCGCGATGGATGA
>JAKEFK010000256.1 GCA_022616075.1 bacterium | reverse complement strand
TCGACGATGCACTGGGGCATCGACTGCGTCGCGGCGCCTCGCATCTGCCTGCCCGGCGCTCGCGCCATATGTCATCATATTTATGGGAAGGGACACTTAGCCAGAAGTTTTTCCAATATTCTCAGAAACTCGTTCGGATCGTAAGGCTTTGATAGGTAGGAATAGAAAGCGGGGTCAATATCAATCAGATGCGGAAAATCCGCTCTCGAGTAAGCGGTCAAAAAAAGGATCGGAACTTTTTTCAAGGTTTCATGAATCTGAATCGCTGCATGGATTCCGTCCAGAGTGCCTCCCAAATGAACATCCATGATGATTAAATCAGGACCGACGGCTCTGAAATTCTCAACGGTTTCTTCTGCAGACGATAACACTTCGATCGCTTTGTATCCTTTAAGTTGGAGAATTTCCTTAATATTTTCAGCAACCAGCAGCTCATCTTCGACAATCAATATTTTGGGCTGTTTCGCTTTTGCATTTTTCCACTCCTGATGGTTCCGTGGAGGGGACCCCGGCTCCGTTCCATTGGTCGACCGGGCGAAATTTCGATAAATCATGGGAATTCCTCCTGTGCGGGGGAACTCGGAAAGTCGATTGTAAAACTGGTGCCTTTGTTCAGACGTTGATGAACAATTTCTGCATGAATTTGTTTCGACAGAAGTTTCACGATGCGAAACCCGAAGCTTTCCGCGGTTTCAAAATCAACAGGAAAGGGTATTCCGGATCCATTATCCGAAATTCGAACTCTTGTTAATTTGTTTTCACCTTGTATATTAATTTCAATCAGTCCATTTCCTGAAGGGTAGGCGTACTTCAGAGAATTTGTAATCAATTCACTGAAGATGAGCCCAAGCGGGATGGCTTTGCTGATTGGTAAATGGCAGGGTTCCCCGGTAATTCGAAGCTCGATTCTCCCGTCAGCGGCGTAAGACTTGAACAGTTGCTGCGCCAGACTGTGCAAATAAACGTTCAAATCCAGTTCATCGAGAGTCCCTGTTTTGTATAGTTTTTCATGAACCAATGCCATAGCGCGAATGCGAGCAATTGTATCCTTAAAGGCCGCAGCCGTGTCCTGGGACATGCTAGGTAGGGATCTCGAACGCAATTCCAGCAAGCTGGATATCACCTGAAGATTGTTTTTTACACGATGATAGACCTCTTGAAGCAATACGTTCTTTTGCGCCAAGGCGTTTGAAAGCTCGTTGAGCAAGCGGTTCTTCTCTTTCTCACTCTCCTTACGAGCGGTTATATCTCTGGCAATTGCTGAAGCGGCAATGACTTGTCCGTTTGAATTCATGACAGGGGATACGGTAAGGGAAACATGCACCAGAGTTCCGTCCTTTCTTCGTCGAACTGTTTCATAGTGTCTGATCCGTTCTCCTTTTGCTAAACGGCTCATGATTTCCGGCATTTCATCGATTCGGTCCGGCGGCGCAATTGTAGAGATGTGCTTGCCGATGATTTCGTCAGCAGTGTAGCCGTAAAGTTGCTCCGCCCCGGCATTCCAGCTAAGGATGATGCCATTCATATCCTTTGAGAGAATGGCATCGTCGGAAGAATCAATGATCGATGCGAGAAAATCTCTGACATCAGCTTGATCGGAATTCATATGAACCATGCAGTATGGAATATAGGATTGCTAATAGTTTAGATTCAAGGGATACCAGGCGAGAATTCAGCAGTTGAATACGAAAAGATCTATTTCTACTGATTGAGCCTGAAGGCCTCCGATATCCGTGGCAACGATCTTTAACTTGACTTGATGGTTGTGCCGTCCGGAAGTCGCGGCATCAAAACGCGTGGTTACGGTGGTTCCGCTTGGCACATTACCCAGTGCGGGGCTCATGCCTCCGTGTTCACCGGTGCTGAGGGCCGCCCCCCAGATGACCTCGTCATCGTTGGGGTCCGTCAAGGTGAACACGATATCGGCTTTGCTCCCGACGCAAATTACCTGCGGTTCTACTCTAAGATTCACAATTCGTGGAGCGGAAGGAGCGACATCCGAGTTCTTTCCACAGCCCAGAAGGAGAAGCAAAGTAAAAACAGGCAAAAGGATTCTGTAGCAGAGAGAGAATTTTAACACAATACGGAGCGCAGGCGTCTCGTTTTAGTTGGAGCGCGGACTTCCAGTCCGCAAAAATCTGTTCGTTCGACAAGCATTTGCGGGCAAGATGCCCACGCTCCTTCTAGGACCCGCTGGCCTGCCTTGCTACTTCTCCATTGGAAACAAATACACGAGCCATCGATCGGTGCGGTTTCGCCAGCTGCCCCAGCCATATCCTTCATGCGTTTCTCCGCCAGCAGGAGAGTAACCGTTCTCTTTCAGGTAAGCAAAGAACGCTTTATTGGCTTTTCCCAGATCCCAACCGCCTACGTAAGAACGGGCGTCATAGGATCCCCAGTCCATATAGATTCGCAATGGATTCTTCTTGCCGGCCATCTTTTCCTTTAATACTTTTTCCACATCGAGCACCCACATGGATTGAGTCGCAATGGAGCTGACGAGCTGGGGGTAATGTGTTCCAATGTAAAAGGCGTCTGCGCCGGTGTCCAGCGTTCCATAGAGCGCGCGATGTTTCGCGTCTTTTTGAGTTCGATAACGTCCATCTACAAAGGGTATCAGCTCCACCGCAATGAATTTCGTTCGCTGATCCGTTTGCTCCAGAACGGTCGAGCGAGTTCCTTCGGGCATCTTCAATTCCGTAACCAAAACGACGATCACAGGTTTAACCGAAGATCCGATCAAGTTGTCCAGCGTGTTCTGGATGAGTCCCTGTTTTCGCGCGAACTGGCCGTCAAGAGCGTAAATAACAGGATAGGAATTCTTTGACGCATCATAACCTGCGGGAAGATACACATCGAATTTCATCGATGCGCCCTCTATTTTCTCACTCTTAAGCTCGTGCGATTCGAATTTTCCTTTCTTTTCCGGCGCAGGTTCTTTCAGATGATCCGGTTCCTTCCATTGAGGCATGCCGATCCAGGACATGGGATTCCCTCTGCGGTCAGTCGTGGCTCTTGGATTGTGAGGATCCGCAATTGTTTCTTCGTAATTGCGAACGTAACGGTAATTGATCCGTGCGTCTGGCTCTAATGTAGTCGTGTAGTAGAAGAGATCGGTTCCGGGCAACCTTTTCATCGGCTCTTCTTGCTGTTGTCCCAGCAGGTCGCCTGTAATGGCAACGTCCTCAGCTTCGCCCCGGTACAGAAATGTTATACGGTTCGAAGATTCGATCAAGGGGATCTCTTTTTGTGAAGCGAAGAATTGATCCACCTGTTCTTTCTTATCCGTTGCTTTTTCCAGATCATTCAAGAACGCAGCAAATCGCGAATCGGCGGGAAAATCGACCGTCATCTTTTTGCCGGTTACGGGAGCGGCTTTTGAGCTGAGTTCGATGCGCGCAATTTCGCCGTGACTCCGCGAAAAAATTGCGTTGTCGGCATAACTAGGAGAGGTCCAGGAAATATTGTCGAAGAGCTTCACCTGATTTGTTTCGATCCAGCCTTCCGGTTTGGCAAAACCAACATGCAAAATGCCGGTCTTCGTTTGAACAACCAGGTATCCATTGACAAGTAGTGTAAAACCATCGCCAACGGCGCGGGTCCTCCACTTTGTTTGTCCATTCGACGCATCCACACACGTGAAAATTCGTCCATTAAATCCGTAGAAATGGCCTTTGAAATATACCGGAGGATCGTAACTGTTCTTAAAAACTCCGGCCGCCCAGATTTTTTCAATGGCGATCGTTCCATCCGCTTTGGAAATCAGCCGCACCATCTCCGAACTATCCTCTTTCGTTCGAAGCAAAAGTCTGTCTTCATCCAGAGGCACCGGCACAAGGATGGTCGCGGCATCGTCACCACCATGATCGTACTCAAACAATTTTTTTCCGGTTTCCGGCTCAATCACAAAAAGCTTTTTATCGCTTACGGCTAGAACTCTCTCTTTGCCGGAAATCTTCATCAAAATGGGAGACTGATAGTTCACCATGTCATCCCCAACGGACCATTTCAATGCGCCCGTCTGAACATCAAAACCTGCTACTGCTTTTCCTTTCTCTCCGCCAATTTGCAATACGACTACGCCGTTCGATCCGACTGGAGACGATGTGTAACCGTAAAACGGACTCCGGCCTCCATTTTTGTTGATGTCTACTGTCCACAGTTGCTTTCCCGAATTCGCATCAATTGCAACAAAATTTCCATAAGCGCTCAAAGCGAATACCTTTTCCTGATAGAGCAGAGGTGTTGCAATCGGACCATCGTGAGAACCATCATGTCCGGTGTAAAGCGGAGAAATCTTGTGACGCCAGAGTTCTTTGCCGGTACGTGAATCGAATGCAACAACCAGATCGCTTTTCCTATCTGTAAAAGCCGTAACCGCTTTGCCGTCGGCGATAGAAATACCAGAGTACCCGGCGCCCCCTTTGGCGCGCCAGGAGACGATCAATTCACCTGTCTCCGGTTTAAAACCTTGACTTGAAATGGTTCCGTCAAAGTTTGGGCCACGGAAACCGGGCCAATCCTCTACTGCGCAGGATGGAGCCACACAGACGATCAGTTGAAAAAAGGCAAGCACGGTAACGCATAGGATTCCTTTGGGTGACATCATTGATTCCTCCGTCGATGCATTCGCAAACAGTATAGGAGCGTTGCTATTTGAGAGAATCCAACTTGACGCGATGAGGCTTTTCTTCCATTTGAGATCTCGAAAAAACGGTACGAATAGGCGGATGAGGTGCCCCACAAAAACGTGCCTTTATCCTTTTCCGGCGGTCAAAAACATGCGCGGGCTTTGCGCGGTGTAAGGTTCTTTTCGATGCCCTCCTTCTATTTGGAGAAGGCGGAGTCCGGCTTCTCGCAACATCAGCTCAATTTCAAAACGAAAAATGGGCCGCCAGTACAGTGAGTATTGCCGCCTTTTCACAAATCCTTCCGGAGTAATTTCATCGTACCAGCCGGACAATTTTTGCTTGTGATCCGTTTCAAATGGACCTGTAATGAAAAAGCGTGTATAGGTATTGCCGGTGCTGCGGTCCCTTCTTGTGAAAAATGGTTTCGGAACAGGATCTCCTTCCAGATCCAGTTGAAGAGGATTCACAATGTCGATCAGCAGTCTTCCATCCGCCGCTAAATGAGATGCAGCCGAATGCAAAACGGCGCATTGCTGCTCGAAATCGGGTATGCAAAGGAGACTGTTAAAAGCGATGATGCAAGTTTTAAAACGTTTTTCTGTCAGCGAAAGACGTGTGATGTCCTGCTCAACCAAAGTCACTCGACTGCGAACAGCTGCCTCTTCATTTTCCAGAGCAATTTTGAACTTCTGTAACATCGCCGGACTGATGTCAACGCCTGTAATTCCGAAGCCGTCACGCGCAAGTGGAATTGCGACGCGTCCCGTCCCGCAGCAAAGTTCCAGGACAGGTCCGCCCGTTATTTTTGCAAGCTCACGGTACCTTTCAATATCGAAAGCGAGTCCCTGGTATTCGGTGATCGCATCGAAATTCTCTGGAAACAGCGTGTCAAAAGGGGACGGATAGTCGCTGTCGTAGTAATAAATAGAAGTATGGTTGTTTTCTAATCCCGGATTCATCTGCACCTCGTTTTTGTTAAGTTGAATTCCTCCATGGAATGAAAGAGTTTGTTTCGTAATTTGATATCTGTCATATTGATTAGATAATAATATAACATAAGAACGAAAACAAGCATTTAGCGGCAAAAACTTCGTTCTATCTTGGCGACTTGGCGTCTTGGCGCTTCATGAGACGAACCATCAGCTTTCGGTTTCTTGAATAGGCGAGCTTTTCAGGACAGGCACCGCAAAACCAACGCAGCCGTAGACGCTGCAGCGTCCATTTTCCATAAAGCAGGTCTGGTGGTGATACGTATGACAACTGGAACACTTGACCAGCGTTGCCAGTTCATTCAGCTCACTTTTGCAGAAAGGGCATTCCACTTCGGCAGCGGAGCGATCCGATACATGCAACTGCAATGGACGGGGCCGTTGCGACCAATCGTAAATCATCGGCCGGGCACGATTTCGAAGATAGAAATTTCTCGGATGTTGCAGGTGAATTTCCAGTTTGAATATCATCATTTTGGTTTGTGATTCGCCGCGCGGCGGTCGCATTGAAATGCGGACTGGCATTCCGTTCCAAACACCTTTTAATGCTACCCAAACCGGCCCAGGTGCTCCTCACATTGGTTATCCCAAGACGTTCCAGATACGTTTTGAAATAGTCACCGATCTTCCTGTCTCGAAGGTGAAGGAAAAAAATGGGAAGAGCGGTCGCGCTAAACGTCACGATGATTGCGATGATCGCATCCAATTCCATTGTTAATGGCAAGAATACTGCGGCCGGTATGTCCGCGCCACATCGTTCTTAGGATTTCTTCGCTTTTGATTTCCTGCGTACAGAGGAAGAGGAGTCTTGCCTGCGGAAGCCATAAGCCTGTTCCAGGCGAAAGATCGCTTCATTGTTCAGGCTGCGCCTGTTCTCGTGAGCGCTTTTCTTGAGTTTCGAATACAGTTTCGCAGGAACCCCTTTCAGATTTAATGCCGGCATGATGCCAATATTATACCAAAATGAACCAAAATGAACCGAAACGGTTCAGAACGGTCCAGAATGGTTCAAAACGGTATCAAAATGAACCGTTTTAGCATCACCGTAGAGACGCAAAGGAAAAGAGATCAGAAAATCATAATCAATTAATTCTCTGCGTCTCGGCGTCTCTGCGGTGATGCTTAAGGTTCTACTTCTGAGACTTCCCGTGGAGCGAGACTATCCAGGAATTGTCTTGTCTTATCCGGATCAAATTTGGGGTCTCTGGATTCGATGCACAAAAAGAACCGGTCCCGGGTCGCCAGAGCAAAACGTTTCACATTAAAGAGCGGGTGATAAGGTTCCGGAAGTCCGTTCAAGGCGAGCATACCAAAGACCGCGGTGAGGGCAGCCAGCAGAACGGTGCACTCAAACGTAACAGGAATAAAAGCAGGCCAGCTGTTAAATGGTTTGCCTCCAATGTTGATCGGGTAATAAAGGACCGCGATGTAGTACTGCAGAAAAAATCCGCCCAGACACCCTAGAATTCCGCCGATCAATACAAGTAGAGGTAAGCGCGAGTGATGAAAACCGATTGCTTCCGAAAGTTCCTCAATAGGGAACGGCGAATAGGCATCCATTCTGCGATAACCCGCTTCATACGCTCGCCGGGCTGCGTGAACGAGACTCGTGGGATCATCAAATTCCGCCGCCAATCCATAGAGCGAATGTTGTTTCATTTTTCCTCGCGCACTTCCGCTTCCGGAACCAGCGTTCTCATTTCAAAAATGGAAATCATGGGCAACACGCGTATAAAGAGGAACAACAACGTCAGGAAGAGTCCGATGGTGCCAACATAGAAGGACCAATCGTATTTCGTGCCGGAATACATACCCCAGGAAGAGGGTAGAAAATCTCTATGCAAACTCACCACAATGATCACGTATCGTTCCAGCCACATTCCGATATTCACAATGATCGAAATAATAAATAGAGAAATGACGTTTCCGCGAATTTTAGGGAACCAGAGCAGTTGAGGGATGACCACATTACAAACGATCAAAGACCAGTACATCGAAGCATAGGGGCCTTTGAACCGGTTCATGATCATGAATTCTTCGTATTCATTACCGCTGTACCACGCCATGAAAGTCTCCATCATGTAGCCGTACGCTACTATCAAGCCTGTGGCCAGCATAACCTTCGCCATGTTTTGCAAATGGCGCATTGTGATGAAACCCTGCAGCCCGTACATGGCGCGTATCGGAATCGCCAGCGTTACGACCATCGCAAAGCCGGAATAGATCGCACCCGCGACAAAGTATGGCGGGAAAATTGTTGTGTGCCATCCGGGTATGATGCCTGTGGCAAAATCGAAACTAACAATTGTGTGCACGGATACAACGAGTGGTGTGGACAAACCGGCGAGCAAGAGATAAGCCGTTTCATAACGATGCCAGTGCCGCGCCGAACCTCGCCATCCCATTGCGAGAATTCCGTAAAGGATTTGTGATGCGCGATGTTTTGCGCGATCTCGCAGCGTAGCAAGATCAGGAATCAATCCGACGAACCAGAATAGAAACGAGACTGTCAAATAAGTTGTGATTGCAAAAACATCCCACACAAGCGGGCTGCGGAAATTAGGCTGAATTCCCATAGTGTTCGGGTAGGGATACAGCCAGTAAAAAAGCCAGGGTCGCCCAAGGTGCATTAATGGAAAGAGTCCGGCGCAAGCGACCGCGAAAAGAGTCATGGCTTCTGCGAAGCGGTTGATCGATGTGCGCCATTCCTGCCTTAACAGCAAAAGGATTGCAGAAATCAAAGTTCCAGCGTGTCCGATTCCGATCCACCAAACGAAATTAACGATGTCGAATCCCCAACCTACAGGAATGTTGACGCCCCAGATTCCAACTCCCTTAAAGAGCTCGACAGTGATCGAATACAACAATGCCATGGTAAGCAGGAATACGACTCCAAAACCAATGAACCATGCGAGAGGCGTTTTCTTGGTCAGTACAATCGAGCTGATTTTGTCTGTGATCGAAGCAAATGTGTAGCCCGGCGCAATGATGGGTACTTCTTTGGGTTTCTGTTCTAGCGGTTCTTGATGATCCATGGCACTAGAACGTTTATACCGCATTCGATGAAAAAATCAACGAGAAAGGCACATACGCTATAATATGGAACCATGACTGTCACAGAACGACGCGCTCGCGAAAAGGAAGCGCGAAGAAGCCAGATTCTGGATGCTGCTCGCGAACTTTTCTTTGACAAAGGTTTTGAAGGGACGACTGTTGAGGATATCGCTGATCGATCCGAGCTTTCCAAAGGAACCATTTACCTTTATTTCCCAAGTAAAGAGGAAGTTTATGTATCCATCATGCTCGAAGGTTCAACAATTCTTTACGAAATGCTCAAAGAAGCTGCCTCAGTAGATCTTCCCGCAGACGATGTACTGCGACGCATGGGTCACGCTTATTACCGTTTTTATCGCGAATACACAGGATATTTCCGGATGCTCTTTCTTTACTATTATTCTTCGCTGGAAATCCACAAGAAAATTTCAACTGAGCTATGCAGGCGCTGCGATGAAAGAGCAATGCAATCGATTAACCTGGCCGCTGAGATGATTCAAAGAGGTGTCGACCAGGGCCTTTTCAAACCATGCAATTCTCTTGATTTCGCAATTCTTAGCTGGACCTGTCAGAATGGGATTATCTTGTTAGGAGAGAAAGGGGAGGATCGGCATTTGAATTTGCCGACTTCTTCTGAAAAGCTTCACGAATTGTTTCTGGAGTCCATGATCGTTTCGTTGAAGGCCGGAAGCTCAAACTGAAAAAGAATTTTCTCTTCGGGATTCTGTTACCCCTCTTGATCAGTTTCCCTCAATGTTCCAAACCGAATCTTCCTCAGGTTGGACAGCAAGCGCCCGAATTCACTCTAAAAAATCTAAAGGGTGAGAAAGTCAAACTTCAGGTCCTGACGCAAAAGGGAATGGTTCTTGTGAATTTCGCTGCCTCCTGGTGTGCTCCGTGTAAGCAAGAAGCTGCAAGGCTAAATTGGATTCATCAGCGCGGACTAACAGTGGTTAGCATTTTCGTAGAGGATCCGGCGCCCGCGGTGATTTCATTTATGAAAAAGCACAATGTTCAGTATCCGGTCCTGTTGGATTCCGAAGGCCGCGTTGCGAGACGATATGGGTTCATCGATTTTCCAACGAACATCCTGATCAACGAGCAGGGCAAAATTC
Organism: bacterium; assembly: GCA_022616075.1. Lineage (NCBI taxonomy): Bacteria > bacterium. The sequence goes on along the minus strand of JAKEFK010000256.1, from coordinate 4,719 downwards.
ATTTTCTGAAAACCGGAATCATCGATGAAAAAATGGTGGCAGCGATAATGAAATGAAGCTCAGCGGCCGCGGGCTTGTTCGCCTCGCAGAGTCATGCAGGTTGAGCTTGCTTTCGCGACCAGACTTCCTTTAGCATCCATGATGGTGCATTCCACCAGTCCAACCGTGCGGCCTTGACGAACCACATTCCCTTCGGCTCGCAAAGAAGCGTTCCAGACCGGTTTCAGGAAGTTGATCTTCAGCTCCAGTGTGGTGAAAGTTTCGCCTTCACTCAGTGAACTCGCATAGGCCATGCCCATGGCGGCATCAGCAATATCGCACAGAACTCCGCCATGGAGCGTTCCCATCGGATTCCTGTGGCGCTCATCCGCTTCCAGCGTAACTACCGCGCGACCTGTCTCAATGGATTCGAGTTTGAAACCGATCAGCTCTGATACGGGGGGTCGTGGTATTTCCCCCCTCACTATTTTCAGCGCTATCTCCAGCATCGTTGCCATAGGTCACTTACTTTACCACGAACTTTTACAATGTCGTCGCCACGTTGGTGGTAGGGGCGGCCCTTGTGGCCGCCCGGCGGGCGGGGACAAGCCCCGCCCCTACTACGAACTTTCCCGAGATAAACCTCGTCTATTTAGCCGATGAAGAGTGATACCATAGTCTCAATCATGGGATTGGAGAAAGAGAACAAGTTCAAGGAAATGCCGAACGATGGCATTGGCGCGCTCGGAACCGTGTTTGCGCTGATCGTTGGATTTTTTGGTGTAATCGCGTTTTTTGTTTCCCTGATGGTAAATATCGATGAAAACCCGGCCGCGGCAATGCTGGGTGGTATTGTTCTATTGCTGTTTGCTGCTACTTACATTTATTTCACGCGGATCCGTCAAAAGAAAGGTGCAACAGACTCCGCCAATGTTAAACGGCTGGAAGACCGCATGGAAAATCTCGAAGCGCTCATCTGCAGACTGGACCGTGAGTTAAACCAGCAGCTGGAACAATCGCTTATGCTGACGAAGCCCGGCCAATTCCAGGGTGGCATGAGTCAAATGCAGACTTCTCTGCTGAGCGTTACTTCCGCGCTGGAAGAACGTTTTCAGATACTTCGTGAACTGGGACACGGCGGGATGGGCGTTGTGTTGCAGGCTTACGACAAACAGTTGAAGGAGCAGGTTGCCATCAAGGTTCTTTCGCCACTTGTCGGACGCAACCCGGAAGCCATTGAGCGGCTTAGAAGAGAAGTGTCCGCTGCGCGAAGAGTCACGCATCCGAATGTGATTCGAATTCATGACGTTTCAGAAGCGGGCGGTCTTTCTTATATTTCCATGGAATATTTCGAAGGTGTGAACTTGAAAGAGTATATTCGCCAGAACGGTCCGCTTTCCATTGTGCGTGCTTTCCAAATCATGGATCAGATTGCGGATGGATTGGAGGAAGCGCACAGGAACGGAGTGATCCATCGCGATTTAAAGTCACAAAACGTAATCATCAATCGCGCAAATCAAATCAAAATCATCGACTTTGGACTTGCGCGAAGCCAGCATCTGGATGGCATGACCGCAACCGGTTTGATTATGGGCACACCGGAATACATGTCACCTGAGCAGGTTGCAGGAAAGAGTGTAGATGAACGATCCGATATTTACGCGTTCGGCATCATTTTATATGAGCTTCTCACCGGACGGGTTCCTTTCACTGGGGAGTCCGCGATTTCGATTGGTTTCAAACAAATCAAGGATGATCCGCCAACGCCACGCACTTTCAACCCCGGGATCCCGGAAGAACTGGAACGGGTCATCCTGAAAGCGCTGAACAAGGATCCGCTGGAGCGCTATCACAGCTGTTCCGAGTTGAAGCAGGAGCTGCAAAGAGCTATGCAGAGTCCAGTGCGCTTTGTACCGCCGGCTTCCAGCCGGCAAGACATAGCAGAGCTCGAAGTTTCCGGCCGGCAGGATGCCGGCGTTACAAAGCGCTAATTTGACAAATATCAGCGACATTTGATATAAGATCTGGTTCGTTTGGGAAAACGGTGCGATTCCGTTGCAGCCCCGCTACTGTGTTTCCATTGTTTCGACGATGGATCAGTCAGAGACCAAAAAGGAGCCCACTTCGGGCCGCCTTCGCGGGAAGGAAGATCAAAAATTCCTTCCAACGAAGTTTTCATCTTTTACAATTTATCACCGCAGAGAACGCGGAGGGCGCTGAGATAAGATGCCTTCTTCTTTTTCTTTTGTCTCAACGGACTCTGCGTGCTCTGCGGTGAGACTCGAAACCAGGTTTTGCTTTCAAGGGAAAACGGTGTGAATCCGTTGCAGCCCCGCTACTGTAAGCGAAACGAAATCTGCGGAAAAGGCCACTGTTCGTTTTAACGAATGGGAAGGCGCAGAAAGTAGATAGTCGCAAGTCAGGAAATCTTGGGCAGAACTCATAGCCGCCCCCTTCCGATGGGGACAGGAGGAAATGTCATGCGGCGTCTCTTCATTTTTTCTCTTCTCTACACTTTTCTAACCTTAAGCTCCGTCTGTTTTGCTCAAGACGAGCAGCAACCAGCCGATCCCGATCAAGAAATCGAATATGAGATCAGCGTTACAGCCGATCGTCTCGAAGAACCGGTCAAAGAAAAAACGGATTCTGTCACCATCATCACGCGAGAGGACATTGAACAGCAGCAATGGCGTTACGTTGTCGATGCTCTTCGCGAGGTTCCAGGTCTTACTGTTGTTCGAAGCGGCTCTCCTGGAAAAACAACTTCACTGTTCCTGCGCGGTGGCAACTCAGAACAGGTGTTGGTGCTGATCGATGGTGTTCAAATCAACGATCCCTTTTTCGGGGGCGTTGCCATCGAAGAAGTTACAACGGATAACGTTGAACGAATTGAAATCGTGCGTGGGCCGCAGAGTCCGCTTTACGGGAGCGATGCGATGTCAGGAACGATCAACATCATTAGTCGAAAAGGAGAAGTCGGCACGCAGGCAAGTGCTTCTTTTGAAGGTGGCAGCTTTGAAACGTTTCGTGAAAAAGCCGGCATCCTGGGATCGAGCGGCAGAGCGAGTTACTCCCTGGCTTATTCGCGTCAGGATTCACAGGGACAATTCGAGAACGACGAATTCCGGCAGAACAATTTCTCGGGAAACACCAACTTTGCCTTCAGTGACACGACTGAGCTTTCGGTAAACGCTCGAGTGCACGATTCACACACCGGAATCCCTTTCAGTTTTGCCGATGTAGTCTCACCGCTTCGCAATCAGGATACTCAGCTAACAGTGATTGGGACCTCGCTGCGGCACTCTGAGGGAGAATTCGTGAATTTAAAGACCCATTTTTCCTTCACGCATTTTGATTTCCTGTTTGATGATCCTGACGACGTGTTTTTCGGATTTTCTGAACATACCTCCAGAACATTTCAGGCGGGACTTCAAAATGATTTTCAAGTTTCAGAGAACGATACGGTGACGGTTGGATATGAGTTTGAGCAACAGGGGATCGATGCCCACGATAACAACGGCCCTATTCCGGATCTGAATGATTTTGACACAACGATTCATGCCATATATGCGCAGAACAAATGGGAGAGCGCGCGTTGGATCCTCACTGCCGGATTGAGATTTGATCATCACAATACGTTCGGAGACACGGTGAACCCCAGAATCGCGGTCGCTTACCGCCTGGAAAATGACTGGAAGATCCGCGCAAGTTTTGGGACCGCTTTCCGCGCGCCCACTGCAGGGGATCTGGCTTTTCCGTTTTTCGGAAATCCCGATCTGGATCCGGAAGAAAGCAAATCCTGGGAGCTGGGTGTTGATCATTACTGGAATGAGACTGCTGTGTTTTCCGTTTCTTATTTTAGAAACGATTATGAGAATCTCATCAGTTTTGATGAAAACTTTGTTGCTGCGAATGTCGCGGAAGCAAAGAGCCAGGGATTGGAATTATCCGGTTCAGCGCGCCATGACCATTGGAATTTCACAGCCTCCTACACGTTTTTGGACACTGAAGATGAAATTGAAAATCATCAACTGTTTCGGCGTCCGCGTCATTCGGGGAGCGTGAGAGTCGGATACGAAACCGGTAAATGGGGCGCAAGCTTTCATGTTCTGGCTGTGGGCGAAAGACTCGAACAGGATTTCAGCACCTTCCCGGCAGAGAATGTATTGAATCCCGGCTATGCCAAAGTCGATCTGGCAGGCAACTACCGCGTAAACTCCTGGCTGAAATTGCACGGCCGGATCGAAAATCTTTTAGACAAAGAATACAGCGAAGCTCTAACCTTCCCGGCGTTGGGAATCGGCGCCTATGGCGGCGTAGAGTTCGGTTTTTAAGGAGGTGCGGGATGAGCATCTCCACAAAGAAGGGAGACACCGGCCGAACGAGTCTTGCCGGTGGACCAAGAGTTTCGAAGAGCAGTTTAATAGTTGAGGCATATGGCACGATCGATGAGCTGATCTCATCGATCGGCGCTGCTCGCTCCATTTGCAAGGACCGCGAGATCGAGGAACTTGCAAAAGAGATTCAGCGTGATCTTTTTCTTGTGAGTTCTGCAATCGCTACGCCTCCGGACAAAAAAGTTCCGCCGATCCCAAGTTCCATCGTTGAGGCATTGACAGTGCGAGTGCATCTTTTGGAAAAAGTAAAAGGAATACTTTCGGACTGGTCCATTCCTGGCGAGCATCCAGTTTCTGCCGCTTTTGATGTTGCAAGAACTGTTTGCAGGAGGGCAGAGAGGGA
>JAKEFK010000255.1 GCA_022616075.1 bacterium | reverse complement strand
TTGGATCCGTATAGCCAGCGCTGCAGCACTCTTCGCTCTGTGGCGTCGACCGTGGAGGAGCCTCTCCAGGCAATCCCGTTCGCAACTGTGCAATTTGTTCGCGCTGGGGGTAACGCTCGGCCTCATGAATGTGTGCTTCTACCAGGCTATCAGCCGACTGCCGCTCAGCACGGTAAGTGCAATCGAATTTATCGGACCGATTTTTCTGGCAACCTTCGGTGCCCGGACGTTCCGTAATATTGTTGCCTCAATGCTAGCAGCAGGCGGCGGTTGGATACTGACAGGAATCGGGTTCGGCGGTGAGCCGCTCGGCTATCTTTTCGCCTTTGCCAATTGCGCGTTCTTCGTATTATACGTGGTGCTTGGGCATCGAATTGCCCAGGGTGGGGGCGCAGCAGGAATTGACCGCCTGGGAATGGCTATGCTGATTGCCTTGATCACGGTGATTCCTATAGGTATCACGGGCGCCCTTCCTGCATTCCAGCATCCGCGCCTTTTGCTGGCGGGCATAGGTGTCGGAATCTGTTCTTCTGTGATTCCCTACGTTTGCGATCAATTGGCCATGGCACGACTTCCGCGCGCGACATTCTCGTTATTTCTAGCGTTACTTCCTGCTTTCGCCGTAGTGATAGGGACCCTCTTGCTGCGTCAGACGCCGACTGTCTATGAGATACTCGGCATTCTACTGGTCACCGGAGGTGTGGCATTGCATAGACAAAGTGAATCAAATGATTTAACTGACCTTGAAGGAGAAACAAAAAGAATATGAAACCCGGCAAGAAAATCGGAGTAAACCATGCTCATCGGAAACGTAAAAGTGATTCCGTCCGGTTGCCGGCGCCGCGAGTGAAGATCGAAGAGTACCGGAAGAGGAGCGCCCGTATCATCGGATCAGCACTTGTTAATGATATGGCGTATCGTCGTCTGGAATGGTTGACCGATCGCATTGGCGACCGGCTTAGCGGTTCCGTGTCGCTTGAGCGCGCCATTGATTGGGCTATCACCGAGATGAAGCGAGACGGGCTGGATCATGTGCGCGCCGAAAAGGTGATGGTGCCGCATTGGGTTCGCGGACAGGAAAGCCTGAATCTAATATCACCTGTGAATCACGAACTCGCCATGCTGGGTCTTGGCAACAGCGTAGGAACTATACCCGGTGGTATCAAAGCTGAGGCAATTGTTGTGAGAAGCTTCGACGAGTTGGACGCTCTTGGCAAGAAAGTGCGGGGGAAGATCGTTGTCTATAATGCTCCGTTCACCAACTATGGTGAATCGGTTCGGTATCGAATCAATGGGCCATCACGCGCGGCAAAGTACGGTGCTGTTGCGACGCTCACCAGGTCGATCGCTCCTGTCAGTCTGCAGACGCTTCATGCAGGATCCTTGGAATATGCAAAAGATCAGCCGAAAATCCCCGCAGCGGCGGTGACCATTGAATGCGCGGAGCTCCTGGGGCGGATGCAGAAACGCCGCGAAGACCTTCATCTCCATCTTATAATGGGCGCAAAATTTCTACCCGATGCCGAGTCGGCGAACGTTATTGGAGAAATCGAAGGCCGCGAAAAACCAGGGGAAGTACTCCTGATCGGAGGACACATCGACTCCTGGGACGTAGGCTCGGGTGCCCATGATGATGGCGGAGGATGTATCGTTGCCTGGGAAACCGTCCGGTTGCTCAAAGTGCTTGGACTTCGGCCGCGACGCACGATTCGCTCCGTTTTCTTTACGAACGAAGAGAACGGTGTGCGCGGCGGCAACGCCTATCGCGATACGCACAGGGCGGAGCTCAAGAACCATATCCTTGCTATCGAGTCCGACTTCGGAGTCTTTCGCCCGCTAGGTTTCGGTCTTTCGAAAACAGCTTCGCTTCAGGCGCGTTCGGACTTTACTGAAATCAGCAAACTTCTGAGTGGCCTCCGCGCCGATCACATCGCAGCCGACGGACATGGTGTCGATATCGAACCCATTATGCGTGAGGGCGTAACAGGCGCCTCGCTCGATGTGGATACTACGCACTATTTTGACATACACCACACGGAGGCTGACACATTCGACAAGATTGATCCGCAGGAGCTCGCCGCTTGCGTCGCCGTTCTCGCTGTCATGTCCTATGTCGTTGCGGACATGCCTGAGCGATTGTGAAAAATAGAGAGAAACTTGAAAATCATTCGAAAGTGACCTGACAGCACGGTCAGCATCCTCCGCCGTGATCTTGACGCAAGGGCGCGATTGCTCGCGCCTCCACGATTTCCGCTCCGAAATGCTATTTTTCTTTGCCTTTCGTTGCGCCGGTCAATTCCGGTTCGTGAAACCTGGTCCCGCCCCGGATTTCGTTCAATAGATCACGCACGCCGAAAGTGCATTCGGTGATGTCTTCCACCAATCGCTTGGCGAAACGATCATCGACAGTACCTCTTAAAGTGACTTCGCCATCCCTTACAACCACTTCGAGATCTGTAGCATCGAGGTCCGGTGTCATCGCTAAACGCTTGCAGATTTCGTCGCGGATCAGTTCATCGGATCTTTTGTAGTTTCTGGGAGGACGCCCGAAAGCGCGGCTGGCGAAGCGAACCGGCTGGCTTTGCTGCGCGACGCCTTCATATGGTTGTCCCCAGTAGGACTGAGCATTAGGAAGAGCAGGATGAAACGTCGGGTGGAATTGTGGAATTTGAGGATTCAATTGGAATGTTGGATAGGGTGATAACTGTTGCATGTACGGATTCTGCTGGATCTGTTGAACTGGCTGTTGCAATTGACGGAGTTGTGAGAGCCAATAAGGCTCACCATAGAGATTGGATTGGACAAATCCGGGTTCTGCGAATCGAGGTGACCAGAAGCGCTCTTCCATTCTGGCTCTTTCGATGTCTTCGATGTTGCGGTCATATTTACTAAGCATTTTTTCCCTCCAAGTTGCTTTTTGATCGTTGAAAAGACGACGGGCGTCTTTGGTTTCGATCAGATTTTTTTTAGTTAGGGGAGTCGACAGCGAAAGCGCCGTCGATCCAGGTTAAATCTTAGTTGTTTGTGAGCAGGTTTTTTGAGCCAACATCATCTCAAGCTAAATCATCTCAAACACGAATACTAAGCCTTCACAGCGCGGAATGCCAGACCAAAATGAAACTTTTTTTAAAAAAAATTATCGTTGCGAAATTAGTTCTTCAATTCTCTTCTTGATCACGCCGACATCTTCTTTGCTATAAACGCCTCCCGGGTGAATGAATCGAATCACTCCTTTTTTGTCAATCAAAAAGCTGACAGATGTGTAATCTGCGGCAGAAACGCGATCCAACCAGAATCTCTTGAGCGTAGCCCAATCGTCATCGACAGCAACCGGGAAGGAGAAACCGTAGTCTTTAACGTATTGCTGAACAAGCCTGGTGCCGGTTGGCCGGGGTTCCGGCTTTGGCGTGTACATTCCGATTACGACCAGGCCTTGACCCTTGTATGTTTCATGGAGCTCATTTAAGTGTGGAGCGGAGGCGCGACAGAAAGGACAGGTCGAATCCATAAAGAAACGAATGAAAATGACCTTTCCTCGCAGTTGGGACAGCTGAAGTGGACCGGAATTGATCCATCGATCATTGCTCCATTCAGGCGCGCTTGTCCCAATCAGACTTTCCGCGGAAAACGCGAAGAACATTGCGCAGATCAAGGTGCTTAGTAAAAACACTTTTAACTCCTTAACTCTTAATATAGACTAAATCTAAATGCATATTCAGCGCGGAGAGCTTCACGGGCAGGTGGTTCGACAGGCGGATCTTACGCACTTTCTGCTGACGGAAACGCGGTACGAACCGGACCTGCATTTGCCTGTCCATGGTCACAATTCCAGCTACGTTTCATTTGTTTTGCAGGGAGCGTATGAAGAGATCCATCATCAGCAAGTAGAGGATTGTTCCACGGGCAGCGTGATATTTCATCCGGCTGATGAAATTCACTCGAACAATTTTCAGTCGATCGGGAGTCGTTGTCTCAATCTGCATCTCAATTTCGACGAGTCGGTTATGGATGTCGATTTGAGCAGGAGGAAACATAACAGGAATCGATCGGCTGCGGGATTGACTACCAGAATATATCGCGAGCTTTGCGACCCTGATCCGGTATCGGAGTTGATTCTGGACGGCCTTGCATTTGAATTGCTGGGGGAAACATTGCGAATTGACCACGGGAGTATGAGAATCCCGGCCTGGCTAAATCAAATCGAAGACTTCATCCATACTTCATTTCATGAAAATCTCACGATCGCAATTCTGGCCGCAGAAGCGGGCGTTCATCCGGTTCACCTTTCTCGAACCTTCCGCAGATTTTATCGCTGCACGGCGGGTGAATATTTGCGTTCTGTCAGGATTGATTTTGCTTGCCAGAAACTCCGTACAACGAACCTTGAAATCGCCGAAGTGGCTTTGCGATCCGGTTTTTCGGATCAGAGCGCATTCGCCAAAGCCTTTAAGCATGTCACCCAATGCACCCCAGGTCGTTTCCGCAAAATGTTTCGGTCAAGATAAACTAACCGCCCCGCCAAGAACGCCAAGTCTTTGAATTTATGTTTCATCTGTTGGTTTTTGGCGACCTTGGCGCCTTGGCGGTTAGTTTTAACCAAAATTGTTTTTTTCGAACAAGAATTCTTTCTTGCTCATCCGCCAAAATCGATTTCATGAATCTCCTGCCTGTCGCCATTTTTCTAATCCCTGTTCTTACACTGGCAGCTACACCTGAATACAAACTCGAAATCAAAATTTCTCCCGATCAGAAAATCATGACGGTACAGGGAGAAATGAAATTTCCACCTCGACACGAAACACAGCGCGAGCTGAGCTTTGCTTTGAGTGAATTGATTGAGGATTTTCAAGTGCAGCTCCTTCAGCCATTCCCTGAAACGAAGCCGGAAGTTAAAAAGACTCTCCGGGAGTGGTCCCGGCCCGGCTGGGGACAAAACACATGGACAATCACTCCCCAGAAAGAGATTCCGGCTAACGCTCTTGTCGTAATGCGTTTTAGCTATACGTATACCGGAGACAAAACTCGCTTCATCTTTTCCGGATCGGCCCGGTCTTTTTTTGCGGCCGGGATTGGCTGTGCATGGTACCCGCAATTGGAAGAATCACCGCGAACCGATGACGGAATCAGATTGAAGGGTCTGCGCGGTACCGGAACCATGAGATTTCTATTGCCTGATGGTTGGACAGTCTACTCTCCCGGAATAAAAACGAACGTCAAAGGGAAGATTGATTTCAAGATTGAGGAGCCGGTTTTCTTTTCCTTTGCCGCAGCGAAATATTCCGTTTTACAAACCACAGACCCGATGAAGGTTGCCTTGTATGAGCTGCACCCACGCGGAGAACGGATGATCCATTATTTGAAACAGGCCGCGCGCGTGCTTGAAGTCCTTTCGGAAGAATTTGCGGACTATCAGTTCCCTGATTTTGCGATCGCGGAAGTTCCTCCGGATGAGGCGAATAACGCGGGTTTTGCCGGAGCGAGTCTTGAAGGATTCATGCTTGCGACAACCGATTTTCTGGATCAAGAATTCAACACGGCCTACTACGGACATGAAATCGGTCATCAATGGTGGGGAGGTCTTGTGCGGCCGGAAGGTCCGGAAGGGCGCTGGCTCTTAACAGAAGCCATGGCGCAATACGGTTCTTTGCGAGCAGTGGAGCTTCTGGATGGACCTGACAGAGCGGAACTCTACAGACGCCGGGGTTATCCTGGTTATCTGCAGGATCAATCAGGGTTCGGATATCTTATGCTTGCAGCTGCCGGACTGGATCAGGCTCTCACTAAACTTCCCGCGGATGGAACTCTGCCGCGCTGGCTTGCCGATTCAAAAGGATTCATCGTGTGGGACATGCTTTCCCGGCAGCTCGAACGCGAAAAATTCAGCAAGGTTTTGAAAGCAATTATCGACAAATATCAAGGTGGAAGAATTCATTGGAAAAAATTTGTGGAAGAGACAGAAAACGTGTCAGGCGAAAAACTCGCGTGGTTTTTTGAGCAATGGTTTGATCGGACTGCAATCCCTGATTGGAAATCGGAATGGCGACAGGAGAATCGGGGGCTGATGCTTCAACTTTCTCAGAAGTCTCCTTATTTTCGGATGACCCTGGATCTCCTAATCGTCGGTAAAAACGGTGAACAGCTGAATCAAACAATAACAGTGAGTCAGCAAAATCAAAACTGGAGTTTAGATGTTCCCTTTGCTGTCGATTCAGTGACCATTGATCCGGACTTTCAACTCCTCCATTGGACAGAAGAGTATCGAAAAGAAGCAGATGCGCTTGTTCCTTTTACGCGCGCTTTGATTCAGCAGAATGACGGAAATCAGCAAGAAGCAATCAAGCTATATAAGGAAGGAATCGAAAAAGCGCCGGACCGGGATCCCTATGGTTTGAGATTCCTCCTGCACTTCGGACTTTCTCAAGTCCTCTTCGATCAAAGTCGATGGCAGGATTCCAGGACGCATCTTGAAATTGCACTACGTTCGACCGTACGGCGCCCGGAACGGCTTCCCTGGGCATATCTTCAGCTGGCAGAAATCGGGGATAAACAAGAAAATGCTGAACTCGTTTGTTCGGCATTGCAATCTGTGATCTCAGCCGACCGGTCGGCGACCGAAAAAACGGGCGCCTCCGAACATGTTGCCCGGTTGAGCCTGAAATACAATTGTTCAGCGGCACAATGATTGAAGCTTACTGGAGAATCTCTAATTTAGTTTCTACGTAGCTCATAATCTCGGTTTCGGACAGATCGGCATTTTTGTCCTGATCGATCTTTCTTTGAGAGAAAGCGAGAAAGAGCAGAAAAGTAAAAAGGATTGATTCCATCCAAACCATCGAGAGGGTGGCGGATTGCGTTGTATCATCCACCTCATTGTATCTGATAGGGGTAAATCTTACGGGGTTGATTGAAAGCAGATCAATGTTAAAATTGCAAAATCCTAGTAGAAGGAGCCTGCATGAAACAGACATCGAAACACCGAGGAAGCTTGATTGGATTCATTTTGGTCATCACCCTCTTTTTGTCCGCAAATGTTTTTGCGGAAACACGGGCCGCGCAGCTTGCCGCGAAGCAGGCTGAAAAAGCAAAAGTGCTGGAACCATATAAGCCAACGAAGGCGGAAAAGTGGATCAGCAATCTCGAAAAGAGCTTTGCCGGAACAGCCACAGGTTTTTACCCGTATTTTGGCAGCGCTTATGCGGGCGGCGGTTTCGCTCTTGGAGCGGGTTACCGGAATGTCTTCGGAGATACTGGCGGCTACCATTTTCACGGCGCGTATTCGATTCGTGGTTATAAAATGTTCGATGCGGGACTCCGGCTTCCTGCGTTTGCGTCAGGGCGGATGAAAACAACGGTGAATGCTCATTATGTTGACGCGGATGAAGTTGCATTTTTCGGTATAGGCAATGAAACGGATGAGGATGATGAGGCCGCCTATTCCTTTACTCCCCTTACCTTCGGAGTCACAGAAGAGATCTATCTCACGCGTGAACTCCATGTGGGAGGCGGCATCTCCTATGAAAGCTATGAAACAGATACAGGCAACTCCGCTCGAGTTCCCTCACTAGAAGATGTATTTTTGGTACCCGACGAGGCGCCAGGCTTTCGTCAGGATTTTAAATACATTACCGGCACTGCGTTTGCTGAGTTTGATTGGAGAGAGTCTCCAGGATACACAACGAGCGGCGGTTTATATCGCGTGGATTGGACCCACTACAAGGATCGCGAGGACGGAGATTTCGATTTCAGACGAACCGATATCACGTTGATTCAACATGTTCCGATTCTTCGCGGGAATCAAGGGCTTGCTTTCCGCGCTCTCATATCCACCACCGGCTTTGTCGGTGACACTCAATTTATTCCTTTCTTTCTACTCCCCAAATTAGGAGGAGGTTCGGAGCTTCGCGGCTTCCGCGACTTCCGTTTTCGGGATAATCACCGGATGTTGCTGACCGGTGAGTATCGGTGGAGACCATCCAAGTTTATGGATATGGCCATTTTCTATGAAGTTGGAAAAGTTGGGGTAGAAAGAGAAGATCTGGATTTCGAAGATTTGCACTCCAGCTATGGAATCGGTGCCCGTTTCCACGGACCAAATTTATCAGCTCTCCGCCTTGAACTCGCTCGCAGTACGGAAGGCATGCGGATCATCATTAGCGGCGGAGCAGCATTTTGAAGGAGGCAATCATGAGAAAGCAACTTTTTATTTTTATCCTTTTCAGTTTTCTTTTAGCGGTAGCATCTGTCAATGCGGAACCAAAATTCTACTCTGACGATCCGGTCTGGGAGGAAGTGGATACGCAGGATGCTTCAGGCGTGCAAGAGTGGGACATCAATCTGGTTTACGATTTGACTGTAAATCTATTTACAAAGCCTGGTGATAAAACTCCAAATGTTCGGGCGCAGAATATAAATACTGTGGATGAAGTGCCAGATTCCAGCTGGTTCACTAACCGGATCGGCAAGAAAACGCTCACAGCTCAGGATGTCGCAAAGGGCCCGGACACCACGAATGGTCCTGCATCCGGCACATGGCTGATCGTGTCCGGCAAAAATGATGGCGTGACTCCGGGATTTACAATCGAAGACCGGACGGGAATTAAGTGGTTCATCAAACCTGATCCTCCAAAGTATCTGGCAATGGCGACAGGCACTGAAGTCGCCGTTACAAAGCTATTTTGGGCTCTCGGGTTCAACGTTCCCGAGACGCACATTGCGAGCATGCGAGTCGAGGATTTGCAAATCGCAGAAGACGCAACCGTCAAGACACCCTCGGGCAAACGACGCAAAATGAATAAGGGTGATGTGAACAACATGTTACGCCGCGCCGCTCGAAATACCGACGGTTCTTATCGCGTCATCGCGAGCAAAGCGCTCGAAGGCAAACCGCTCGGTGGATTCAGGTTGCACGATACACGACCTGATGATCCCAATGATGTGATTTTGCATGAACACCGCAGGGAATTGCGTGGATATTTTGTTTTTGCGGCATGGACAAATCACGTGGATATCAAAGCGTTGCAATCTCTCGACACACTCATCAAAGGCGATGGTAAGTCCTATGTCAGGCATCATCTGCTCGATTTCAGCTCCGCTTTAGGAAGTGGCAGTATCAAACCACGTGAATACTGGGAAGGCTATGAGTATTTGGTGGAGAAAAAGGGACACATCGGAGCGGACATTGTCACGTTTGGTTTTCTGATTGAGCCTTACAGAACTGCTCCTTTCTTCAAATCGCGCGCCGCAGGACGGTTCCCGAAAAACAATGCGGATTGGAATCCTGATGAATGGTATTCGCGCGCGCCCAATGCAGCGTTTCTTCGCGCGCGTCCTGACGATAAATTTTGGGCGGCGCGCAAGGTGGTTGCTTTTACAGATGAGATGATCCGCGCTGCAATTACGTCTGGTCAGTTCAACGATCAGGCATCGGAAGACTTTCTGGTGAGCGCGCTCATCGAAAGACGCAATGCGATTGGCCGAACCTACTTGAATGCTATTAATCCGGTCATCGATCCGGCCCTTTCCAGCGATGGTGTGCTTACCTTCGGGAATGCGGCCGTGGATACCGGGTTCGGAAAAGCTCCGCAGTCGTATCAAGCTGTTTGGCACAAGTTTGACAACAATACGGGGAAGACTGACAAGATCGGTGGAGCCACCGGCGCTGAAAATAAGCTGCAGGCCCCCGCGGGGTTGCCGCAGGAAGCAGGCGCTTTTGTGAAGGTAGAAATCAGCGCAACTTCTGCGGAGAATGAATCCTGGAAAGAGCCTGTCAGCGCGTTTTTCAAACGCACTGATTCCGGCTGGCAACTGGTCGGCTTCGAACGCATGCAATAGACAGCAAAAACTTAATTCTTTGTGCATCTTTGCGCTCAGAGCACGATAATACAGGTGCATGAGCACCCGTTTTCTAGCTTTCATCTCGATCGTAACGGGCATTCTTTGCATTCTTGCGTTCTACACAGGAACGCGGTTCATCCGCTGGTCCAGTTGGGCATCTGATCATCGCGGAGTTGTCTGGCTGATTCTGGCTCTGTTCGTGTTTCTTCAACTTCTTGGTCCCTTTCTGTACAGACTTCATCCAGATCATTCCGGGCGAGGCTTTGTTTTGCATTGGATTACCTACACAACACTGGGTTTGTTTGCTTCACTGTTCTTCTACACGTTTGCTGTTGACCTTTTCCTGAGCGTCTGGAAATTGTTTCGACCGGATCATGCCGTTGATTTGCAGCGAAGAGGATTTCTCGCAGTTGTCGCGATGACACTCGGTTCAGTTGTGATTGGTGTCAGTCAGGCCGTACGAGGTCCCAAAATATTCGAAGTCGATATTCCTATTGAGAACCTGCCTGAAGAGCTTGAGGGCTTTAGAATCGCTCAAATCTCGGATCTGCATGTGGGGCCTACAATCGGACGTAAATACACCGAACAGGTGGTGCAGATGGTCAATGGCCTTTCTCCGGACATAATCGCACTCACCGGAGATTTTGTGGATGGTTCGGTGGCGCGGTTGCGGAGCGCTTTGGAACCGATTGCAACGTTGCGGGCCAAACATGGAACATTCTTTGTTACCGGAAACCACGAATACTACTGGGGCGTTCGCGAATGGCTTGAGGAGTTTCGAAAATTGGGCGCGCGAATTCTTTTAAACGAACACGTTGTGATCAACGAACAGGGAAAAGAACTGGTGATTGCAGGAGTTACGGATCTCTCAGCAGGACATATGCTTCCCGGGCATGAATCGAACCCGAAAAAATCTCTCGAAGGCGCCCCCGATCAAGGAATCAAAATTCTTCTCGCTCACCAGCCTGCCACGTACAAAGATGCGTACGATGCAGGATTTCATTTGCAACTTTCCGGTCACACACATGGCGGACAATTCTTTCCATGGAACCTTGTTGTGAAACTTGCACAACGTTATTACAAAGGTTTGAACAAACATGAAAAGATGTGGGTCTACGTGAACCGTGGCGCCGGTTACTGGGGACCACCTCATCGCTTTACCGTCCCCGCTGAAATCTCTCTTCTAAAGTTAGTGCGGGCTTGAACACAAAGTAGTGCGGGCGTCCCGCCTGCACTGCCGCCGCAGGCTTCGCAGACGAGACGTC
>JAKEFK010000254.1 GCA_022616075.1 bacterium | reverse complement strand
CTAATGCCTTGTGAATTCCAGGTATTATGATGTTTATATGATCGGAAAAACAATTACTCACTATGAAATTCTCGAACCGTTGGGTAAAGGAGGAATGGGGATAGTCTTTAAAGCGCTGGATACAAGGCTTCAGCGGATCGTTGCCATCAAAATGCTGCCAGCCGAATTTGCAGCCGACGAAAAAAGTAGAAGACGACTCATGGCCGAAGCACGGGCAGCTTCCGCCTTGAACCATCCCCATATATGCACCATCTATGAAATCGATGAAACTAATGGAAGCCTCTTCATTGCGATGGAGTATGTGGACGGTCACACTTTGAGCGAAGAAATTTCCTCCGGACCCATTGAGATTGGTCGTGCTCTTGACCTTGCCACCCAGATTGCAGAGGCACTGCAAAGAGCCCATGGTCAAAAAATCATTCACCGCGATATCAAGCCGAACAATATCCTGGTTACAGATGATGGAAATGTGAAGATTCTCGATTTTGGATTGGCCCACGTTCTGAAAGAGGCCGAGGAAGAACTGCTTAGCAAGGCAATTACAAGGGAAGAAAGCTTAACGGAAACCGGGAAAATCGTAGGAACGATCCATTACATGTCTCCCGAACAAATCGGCGGGACCAATGTAGATGCCCGGGCAGATATTTTTTCTTTTGGCGTCGTACTCTACCAGATATTGACCGGAACTTTACCGTTTCAGGGAGATTCCGTTTTCGAAATCATGTCTTCTATTCTCAAAAATAAACCTCCATCGTTATCGAAGTACAATTCCAAAGTTCCGGCCGCCATCGAAAAAATCGTCGCCAAGGCCCTTGCAAAAGATCGCGACGAGCGTTACGGCTCCATGAAAGAGCTCATTGAGGATTTGAAAAAAATGAAGGAAGAACCGGCGCAGCATGATCGCAAACAATCGCTTGCCGTACTCTACTTTGAAAACTTGAGCGGTGAAAAGGAAGAAGAGTATTTCAGAGATGGAATGACGGAGGACATCATTACTGAATTGTCAAAGATTCGAGATTTAAGAGTCTTTCCCCGCTCGGCCGTTGCCGAATACCGGGACAACCCGTTGACCGTCCCGCAAATAGGTAAGCAGTTAGACGCCGCATATGTGCTGTGCGGCAGCTTACGTCGTGCGGGAAATCATGTGCGCATCACTACTCAACTGGTGCAAGCAGACGCAGGACACTCGGTCTGGGCCGAACGTTACGACCGGGAAATGAAAGATGTCTTTGAATTGCAGGATGACATCGCCAGGAATATCGCGCAGGCACTTCGCATCGCCCTTTCCCCGCAGGAGGAAAAGGCGATCGCCCGGAAGCCTACGGAAAATCCAGAAGCCTATGATTACTATTTGCGCGGCCGCGGCTATACCCGTCGTGCTACCTATGAGGACCTGGAATACGCCTTACAAATGTTCGAACATGCGGTGTTGTTGCAGCCCGATTTCGCTCTTGCATATGCAGGCATTGCCAACGCTTGCAGCCTTCTTTATCACTGGTATGGAGAAGAGGAACACTGGATCGAAAAAGCGCTTTCGGCGGCAGAGCGAGCCCTTGACGTGGACCCGGAGCTTCCGGAAGCTCTGGCTGCGCGCGCAGAAAACTTTGTGTCGCAACATCAATATGAGGATGCAATTGAATACGCGCTGAGAGCGATCAAGTATAAACCTGCTTGTGAAAGGGCATACTGGACTCTAGGTCGTGCTTATTTTGTGATGGATCGCTGGCAAGAGGCTCTTGATATAGCGCCTCGTGCCATTGAGTATAGCGGCGATGATTACAACGTGTATATTCCTTTTATCCATTCGGCGGAGCGTTTAGGAAAAGAGGAACTGGCTCGGCAGTTTCGAAAAAGGCATATCCATCTTGTCCGGCGGCAACTGGAGATGGTGCCGGAAGACGTGCGCGGCCGCATGTTGCTTGCAAACAACTATGCCTCCGAAGGATTGAAGGAGGAAGCAATCCGGGAACTAAAAAAGGCGATCGCGCTGCGGCCTCATGATACGAGCATTCTTTACAACGGAGCGTGCACGTTTGGAATTCTTCAAATGAGGAAAGAGGCATTGGAGACGTTGGAGAAGGCGGCATCAGCTGGTTTCACTTACTATGAGTGGGTGGAGCGAGATCCTGACTTGAACTGCATCCGTGATGATCCACAATTCCACCAGATTCTCGAACAGGTCCGGAAAAAGACGGAAGAGGGTCGAAATAAACGGTAAGCCTTCCCCGGAAATTTATGAAATTCTTCTGGATCCCGATATCCAAAAAACTGATCTCATAACCTTTGTCACCATGATTTGCCTTCTTGATTTTTCCTGTTCTTTTGCGTTCTTCTGTTAACAATGCTTATACTGTACAATTCAAAATTATGAAAGCAAAAGTTGCAGTGCTGAGGACGCGGCCTGAAAGCGCAATCGAGGATCATGAACGCGTGATGGAGCTGGCGGATTACCGGCAGTATCTGGATCCAAGCGCGCCCACCATATTAAAGGACAACATTTCGTGGCACTTTCCTTTTCCAAGCGCCAATACCACGCCGTGGCAGCTTGAAGGTACGATCGTGGCGTTGAGAAACGCGGGATACAAGGACCTTTCCTGCGTCCAAAACCGGACCGTTGTCACGAACGCATTCAAAGGAACTGACCTCAACAACTACTGGCCCATATGTAAAAGCCACAACGTTCCGGTCCTGTTCAATTTCCGCATTCAAGACATGCGCTGGGTGGAATACAAGCCAAAAGCGCAAATGCTTGTGCTGAACAAAATTTACCACGATCACATTCGAATTCCGGATTTTTTCTTCGGTAAAAATATTCTTCATCTCCCGACCGTAAAAACACACATTTACACGACTACAACAGGCGCGATGAAAAATGCCTTCGGTGGCCTGTTGAACGAGAAAAGGCACTACACGCACAGCGTTATCCATGAAACTCTTGTGGATTTACTTCGCATTCAAAAGGAAATTCATTCCGGAATTTTCGCGGTCATGGATGGGACCACATCCGGTAATGGAGCTGGCCCGCGCATTATGGTGCCGACTCGAAAGGATGTCATCCTCGCTTCCGGAGATCAGGTTGCGATCGATGCAGTCGCCGCAAAAATGATGGGCTTCGATCCCATGTCGATTCCTTATATTCTCATCGCCCATGAGGCAAAACTCGGCGTTGGCGATCCACGCGAAATCGAAATCACCGGACATCCGGACGTTGCGAATGAAAGCTGGGGATTTCGCGTGACTCAAACTCTCCACAGTTTTCTCGGATGGCTGGCCTGGTACGGTCCGACAAAGATTTTCCAGAAACTGATCTTCCATACTCCCATCGTTCATTTTCCGAATCTCGTTTCGGAGACCTACCACGATTATTACCGCTGGACTTTCAAAGAAAAGAAGATCTTTGAACAGTGGAAAAAGGAATCGCCCTGGGGACAACTCTTCGTGCAGTATCAGAAGGAAGGTTGCCTGGTGAAGGACGAAGTTCAGGAAGCTCAAGGAGCTTAAGAGAGTATAATCTCAGAAGAATGTGCGGAATCGCCGGCATCTTCTTCTTCCAGCCTCAAGTTTTACCGGAAACTCCGTTGCGCAAAATGGTCGCCGCGCTTTCCCATCGCGGTCCGGATCACGAAGGTTTTTATTTTGGAAAACAAGCTTTACTCGGCTATCGCCGGTTAAGCATTATCGATCTCAGCGCCGCCGCGTCACAGCCGATGTGTGACGAGTCCAGACGATTCGCTGTAATTTTTAACGGCGAAATTTACAACTTCCGCGAGTTGCGCAAACAGCTCTCCCCCTCAACTCCCTTCTTCTCACATTCGGATACGGAAGTGATCCTCCGGTTGTTTCAACAACATCAGGAAAATACCTGGCCGTTGCTGAACGGGATGTTCGCGATCGGAGTTCTGGATGAACAAAACCAGGAGCTCTTTCTCGCGCGCGATCACGCAGGAATCAAACCACTCTATTACTATCAGGACCACGAAAAATTTCTCTTTGCTTCCGAACCGCGCGCGCTGCTCGCTTCACAATTGGTTTCCGCTGACATCGATCAGGACGCACTGTCCTTGTATTTGCAACTGGGGTATTTCCCAGCTCCCTTTACACCTTATGCGAAAATTCGAAAACTCAACGCCGGATCCTGCATTCGTGTCTCATCCAACGGAGTCGAAATCCACCCCTATTGGAAGATTCCATCAGAAATCCATGTTCCGGAACATCCTGAAGAGGATTTGGAGCAATTGCTTTTGAACTCCGTAGAACAACAAATGATCAGCGACGTTCCTGTCGGAGCATTTCTCAGCGGTGGAATAGACTCCAGTCTGATCGTGGCGTTCATGAGCCGGATCGCGGGCCGGCGCGTGCAAACGTTCACCGCCGGCTTTTCCGGAATGGGCTATTACGATGAAAGACCTGATGCCGAAAAAATTGCAAAACAATTCAATACGGAACATCACGATTTTGTCGTTTCCGAACCTTTGGTAGAGCTCGTGACCGGGCTTGCATCCGTCTTTGGTGAACCCTTCGCAGATTCTTCTGCTGTTCCAACTTCAGGGCTGGCGAGACTCACATCCAAACATGTGAAAGTTGCACTGTCCGGAACTGGAGGCGATGAAATCTTTGGCGGCTATCGAAAATACATGGCGGCGCACTGGGCATCAGCTTATACCTCGCTGCCGGGCGCCGTTCGCCAGACGATTCGCAAAACAGTCGGATTGCTTCCGGCATCGCGTCGCTCACTCTGGGAAGAACGGGCCCTGCTGTTACAACGATTCTCCGATCTGTCGCCCCAAATTCCTCCCAACTGGCAGCTCAATGCAGTTTTTAGTTTGGATGAAATCAGGAAACTTAGCGGCAAAGAACCTGTACCTGTGGAAACGCTGTTCTCTTCCACAAATGGAACGATCGTAGAAAACATGATGCGATTCGATTACGACTTTTATCTTCCGGAAGATCTCCTTGTGAAAGAGGACCGCTGTACGATGGCGTTTGGTCTGGAATCTCGCGTGCCCTATTTGCATCGCGATTTAATTGAATTCATGAATCGTTTGCCTGTTAAGTACAAAGTTTCGCGGACTTCAACCAAAAGGTTATTTCGAAAGGTCGCCGCAAAATACCTGCCTTCCTGGGTTCTGAGCAAACCGAAACATGGATTCGGATCACCAGCCAGCGAATGGATTCGTGGTGAGCTCAAACAACTGGCGGAACGCGCTGTTTTGAACTCGCAATTCTTTCCCGGTAGCGCGTTACTTCGGCAAAAATGGCAAGAGCATCAACAAGGGACGTACGATCACAGTAAATCTTTGTGGGCTGTACTCATGTTGGAATTGTGGCGTTTGCAAATTCGGAGTTGATAGTTTTTACAAAGGAAATCAGAGCATGAAAATAAGCATCAGGATCGTCGTGAAACAGTAAATGACTTCCCTTCTCCGCAATATATGTAATGCACGTCTGAATCCGGCTGCACATCTTTCGAACGTCTTCGGGGCTGCTCGCGTAGTCTTCACCTCCTGTCATAAGCAAAACAGGAGCCGAGATTTTCGGCAATTGATCCCAGACGCTCCAGTTCGTTCTTTTCAAATCCTCCTGGACTGAATCAAATACAACTAAATTCCGGTGTCTTACGGATCTCGAGAATGATTCATTCTTCAAGATCACCGGAATTTTGTAATATTGTTCGCCAAAAATCTTATCTATTCGATTTTTCAAATAGGTTGAATCGTAAGATAGGCCGTTTTTGCGTTTCGTATCCTCTTTCAGTAAATCGGGGTTTTGACGGACAATCCTGCCTTCTACTTCTTTAATCCTGGCTTTGATTGCTTCTTCGCTGTAGGAGACGTTTGACACAATCAAGCCTTTCAGGAATTGCGGATATTTCACGGCGTATTGGAGCGCGAGCTGTCCACCCCATGAGTAACCGAACAGGATGAATTTTTCCAAGCCCAGTGCCCTCCGCACTTGTTCCACTTCATTCACATATCGTTGGAGTGTCCATAACCCCTGGTCGTGGGGTTGATCTGAAAAGTAACAACCCAGTTGTTCGTAAAAATAGATTTCGATCCCTGCCTGTGGCAAATGGTCGGCAAATGATTCTAAGAATTCGTGTGTGTAACCGGGACCTCCATGAAGAAGAAGCACTTTATGGCGGCCATTTCCAACTCTCTGCGTCCAGACTTTATACCGGCCATCGATCGTGACCATTTTAACGCCCGGCTCCTTCATTTTTTTGAAATAAGTGCTGTCCTTACTAGATGGAGTGTATTCTTTGCTTAGCGTTCTACCTTCACGAATTGCGCCGGCCGTCTCTTCAGGAGCTTCAGCTACAATATTGTGAGTCGCTTTTTCCAATATCCTGTGTTTGCTTCGTCTTGAGAGTGCGGCCAGAGATTTTTGCAGCGCAGCCCAGGTCTCATTCAGCTTTTTCAGGAGCCCGGTGTTCTTTTCATTCTGTTCATAAAACCAGGCAAAGCTATTTCCCGCAGAGAGCGCGATAACCGGAATCTCAGGAGGCAGTTGTGATCCTGCCACTTGACTGGCGGATTCAATTGCATGACGGCTTTCCGCCAGCATGGTTTCGTACCTCGCGGGATGATTGATTGCAACCCGGACAGTTTTGGCAACATCGACAGGGAATCGGCCATCTTGCATTGGCATCTCTGGAATCGAGCCAGAACGCATTTGAGGAACCATTTGTTCGAGTGATGTGATTCCTTGATGCAACAACTCTTTTGTTTCAGGAATCCGCTCCCATTGATCCTCATGTGCGCTATCAACGAAAATCAGGGCAGCGGCATCTTCAGGAAAAAGACCGGCGAACAAACGATTCACGTATCCACCGTAAGAATGTCCTGCGAGAACAAAAGGCCCATTCTCACCCGCGACGGACAGCAACTGATGAAGATTGTTTGCGGCCGCTTTCGCGTTGGGATCTGCTGGAACAGGATAGCTCCATCCATAACCGGCGCGATCATAGCTGCACACCCGCATCTCGCTCTTTAATATTTGTTGCACGAAATGCCAGTGAGTGGACCATTCCCCCACCCCTGCATCTAGCACCACGGTCGGCGCACCGTTGCCTGTACAGTTCAGATGCAGTGTTGATTGATTGGTTACATACAGAATGCCGGGCGCATTAGGCCAGGACAGCTTCAGATTACGATCCATCCAGGCCGCAATCGATCCACCAATTTCAACCGAAAGATCTTCCTGAAGATTATGAATCCCTTTCCCGACATACACGGAAGTTAAATTCTTCAAATGAGCTCGCGCCCATTCCACCGTCTCAAAAGGAATCAGACTACCTGGTGATGCAAATAACAACAGCTTGGGCAATTTTGTTGTTTGAAGCCATGCCAAATACGCTTCCTGTATTCTTGAGACGGCCGCGGGTTGACCATCGATCGGCAGTTCATTTGGAAAACGCCAAATCGGTTTCCTGCTTTCCGGATCCTTGAAAGGATTTCGATATTGATTCATCTCCTGATCAGTCAGCTTTCGTAAGATCCCTTCCTGGAGTCTCTTTTCAATGAACACATTTTTGCGAACCACCAAATCCCAGCCGAGATCAGGAGTACGAAAAGCTTCAAATAGTTCCCTTGCATCCTTGGGCCATAATTCCAGACTCGGAAGTGGAAGCAGCAAGGCTTCAAAGAAGACCAGCCCCCGCACATTTGCCCCGTGTCTCCGCGCGTAATGAAAACCAAGTGCCGAACCCCAATCATGAAGCACCAGTGTGATATTCTTCAATTCCATTCTTTTGATGAACTCTTCCAGATATCTTGAGTGATCTTCAAACCTGTATTCGAGATCAGGCTTGTCTGATTTTCCAAACCCGATTAAATCGACAGCCACCACGCGACCCTTCGTCGAAAGAGAAGGCATGATATTCCGCCAGATGTAAGACCATGTGGGATTTCCGTGGAGCAAAAGAATCGGATCTCCCTGGCCGGATTCCACATAATGTATCCTCGAACCGAATACCTCCAGATACCGGGACTCATATGTCAAATCCGAAGATATATCGGATGGGGTTGCTGCAAACGAAAAGAATTCCAATAAAAAGAAAACTACCAAAGCCGCGGCCATTTTGATTGTAAACATCCCGTATTCTCTCCTTGCGATTTTCAGGATAAAGCTCCAATGCAGCACGGGGATTGTAAAATTTTCCCTTACGATTGAACCCCGGATAAGTCCTGTTCATGACCGGCCGGCTTTCATTGATCACTGAAATGTTGGTAAGCCATCCTGTTCTGCCTGTATCCTGTTTTCATGGTCCCCTCCGGTAAAATAAGAACTTTTTTGAATGGCCATCTCCTCCTTTACACACCGGAGAAGCCTCTTTCTCAATTCGTCAATCACATCTGGTACGCCAAACCATGCGGTACACGGGGTAGAACTGTGGAACGTTTTTTGCCAAATGGATCGATGGACCTTGTGATCAATCTTGGGGAGGAGCCGGAAAAAGTGTTATGTCCTGATGCAAAGGATCAAACGTTAAAACGTTTCTGGATCAGCGGGCTGCAGTCGAAGTACGTCCGAATCGAGACCCCACCCCTTTTGAGCATGATCGGTGTGGAATTCAAACCGGGTGGCGCATATCCATTCTTTGGATTTTCGATGTCCGAACTAAAAGAATCTTCAGTAGATCTTGATTTAATTTGGGGATGTTCCGCAACAACCGCTCGTGAGGCTTTACTTGAATCCAAATCTGACGAAGAAAAGTTCCATATTATGGAAAATCTTCTTCTCCGCAACCTGCAGGCAGCGCATCAGCCTGTAATACAAAATGCACTGCAAATGATCTCAATGTCGAACCCTGCGCCGAATATCCGGGCTCTTGCAAATGCTATGGGAATGAGCCACAAACGGTTTATCAGTCATTTCGAATCGATTGTAGGGACTACGCCTAAGCTTTTTTCCCGGATTTGCAGGTTTCAACTGGCTCTTCGCACCATTGCAACAAACAATCATAAAGATCTGACGTCTGTGGCGGTTTATTGCTACTACTTCGATCAGGCACATTTCATCAAGGAATTTGAAGAATTCTCAGGGTATACTCCGGGCCAATACCTTCAGGTAAAAGGACTTTTTCCCGGGTGGATTTCGGATTAACATGCAGCGTCCGTAGGAATTTTATACAAGCCGAGCAATGAACATTCATTTATCTTGGCATTTGGAGGATTTCAAAGATGAGCAACATCCTGAATAGCAAAATCATCGGCGTTTGTCTCGTGCTTTTGCTTCAATCGATTTTATTCCTGGACCTCGTCTCTGGCGAGTCCGGAGAAGCGATTCCTGCCTGGTTCGAAGAGAAAATGTCAGTGGAGACACAGGGCATGGGTAAATGGATTGCAGACAATTCACAGCACAAGAGTGAAAAAGAGCCGGTCGATTCTTATGGAATGGAATACACATGGGGCGCCGGAAAGAAAAGTATCAGATTCCGACTATTTGCAATAAGAAACAATCAGGAATCCGGAACCTTATGGGAGTATCGGGAATTCTGGCATCCCGGAGAGAAGAAGGTCCTGGTCTATCAGTGGGGAAGCGATGGCACGTTGGGGTTTGGTGAGGTGAAACCAGTCGATATTTCCAAGGGGAAGTTCGAAGTAGAACAGACGTTCTTCGATCCTGACGGTTCTTCATATAAATCGCGGCATGAAACTCTGGAGACGGCAAAAGAACGGCAAACGAAATCGTTTGTCTATGCCGATGGCGCCTGGAAAGAAAGCAGGACGTACAGATGGCGCCTCATGAACTAACACTGCAGAGGAGTAGGAGCAAAGTAATTCTTAATTATCCCGCGGGACGCTCATCATTCGTTGCAGGGCAAGCAAAGCGCCCTGGACAACATCGGCATCAACTTTAATTTCGAATACTTGTTCTTCCAGCGAACGGAGAACTGCAGGCAGGTTGATCATCTTCATATACGGGCAGTGAAGTCGGCACCCAATGCACCCATCCGCAACAATGAATTCACGGTCGGGATACCTTTGCTTCAACTGATGGATAATTCCGTTTTCTGTAGCGATCAGGAATGTGCGCGCGTGAGGATATTTTTCAACGACGTTCATCATGCCGGATGTGGAGCAAATTTCGTCCGCCAGCGCCAGAATGTCTTCGCGACATTCCGGATGCGCAACAACAATCGCTTCCGGATGCTCACTCAGTGTTTTCTTCACATTAGCGCCGCGTAAAACGTCATGAGTCGGGCAGACCCCGTCATAAACCACAATCTCTTTTTCCGGCACATGGCGTTTGACCCAGTTTCCCAGATTGCGGTCCGGCGTAAACAGGATCTTGTTGTTCGGAATGTGGCGCACCACAGAGATCGCATTAGCAGAAGTACAGCAATAATCGGAAAGCGCCTTCACCTCCGCGCTGGAGTTCACATACGTAACGACGGTGTGATCCGGGTAACGCTCTTTCCAATCCAAAAGAGATTCAGGTGTAATGGAGTCGGCCAGCGAACATCCTGCGGAAAGATTCGGCAAAAATACGCGCTTCGCCGGATTCAAAATCTTCGCGGATTCCGCCATAAAGTGGACACCACAAAAAATGATTTTGTCGGCGTTCGTTTTCGTGGCTTCCAGCGACAAACCGAGCGAATCCCCCACGAAATCAGCAACGTTCTGCACCTCGGGCAACTGGTAATTGTGGGCAAGAATGATCGCGTTTTTTGCTTTTGCAAGTTTGCGAATCTCTTCATTCAAAGTCGGGATGCTTTTGATGGATTGCATCGTGATCATGGTTTATCGCTCCTCCACTTTCGCGCCCTTCAACGGACGGATTTGATCGGTCCCCGCCGGGAAAATTCGCCAGAACTCCTTGCGAATCAACCCCGTGATCATGCGGCTCTTGTTCCATCCGTGATACCGGGCTATAGCGTCCAACATCTGCACTTCCCTGTCGGTCGCCGAAAATGTTCGTACTTTACGTCGTATCATATCTTATATAGGTCTTATATATGTCATCTATAATTATAATGATTCTGGGCCATATGTCAATGGCAACTAAGGGCGAATTAGTTTAATATACAGTGCACCGAATTTAGGGAACAAATAGGAAGGAAAGAATGACGAAACTTTTAACAGCGGTAACGCTCATTATGTTGATATTTTGCGTTGGTCTCTACGCCGAAGAAAAAGCGGCGCAAACACAACCGCAAACAGCGCCGGCAATGAGCGATCAGCAAAAAACGAGCTACAGCATCGGTCTGAACATCGGACTGAATCTACACGAGCAGGAAGTCCAGGTCGACGTCGCCTCCTTGACGAAAGGGATTCAGGACGGCCTGGTCAACGCAACACCGGCTCTCCCAGAAGCAGAAATACGTGCTGCACTCATCACTCTGCAAAAGGAAGTGGCGGAAAAACAGGAAGCCAAGAAAAAAGTATTGGCCGAAAAGAATTCCAAGGACGGCGATGCGCTTTTAACAGCAAACAAAACCAAGGAAGGCGTAGTTGCCCTCCCGAGTGGTTTGCAATACAAAGTGATTACCGAAGGAAAAGGTCCGAAACCGACCGCAACGGATACTGTCGTGACACACTACAAAGGGACATTCATCGACGGCAAACAATTTGATAGTTCCTACGATCGCGGAGAACCGGCTACATTCACTGTAAATGGAGTGATTGCCGGGTGGACGGAAGCCCTCCAGCTCATGCCGGTCGGGTCGAAATGGCAACTCTGGGTGCCCTCCAAACTGGCTTACGGGGAAAACGGATTTCAAAATGTGATTCCTCCCAATGCTGCCCTGCTTTTTGAAATTGAATTGATCTCGATCCAGCCCAAAAAGGCAGAAGAAGAACCAAAAAAGAACTAGTCACATAATCTGGTAAAATATCAAACGTTGTAAGCAAAATAGTGCGTGCGTCACGCCTGCAAACTCCGCGGACGAGACGTCCGCGCTACTTTGTTTATGCGGCTTTCTCTGGTTGCCGGAGTGGCGGAACTGGCAGACGCACGGGACTCAAAATCCCGCGCTGCTTACGCAGCGTGTCGGTTCGACTCCGACCTCCGGCACCAAAATCGTCTATCGCGTTCGGGCGTCTGCGCGTCTGTCGCGTCGGTTGGGTATGGGATGCTAGGGATAGAGAATGGAGTCGCCCTGTTCTGCGCGCGTTTTTTCGTAGAGCTCAAGGATTGCATCGCGCCGCCTCATCATAGAACGGACCTCATAAACAGTCAGATATTTTCCGCAGTGGGCCATCACCTTTGCTTCATCCAGCTTTTTCAGGGCATCCACGAAGGACATGGAAAAACGGGCCATATCTGATTTGGCTTTGAGTGTGTCATTGTTCTTAAAAGAACGCGAATGATCGATCATCCAGATTTTCCAGTCCGGAGTGATCAACAGGTTTCCAAGATTGCGATCGATGTTGTAAACGAGGTTATCGAACAATCTCACCTTATATAGATATCGATTCCAGGAGTCGACATCGGGTGGTTCCAGTCCCTTTTCTTTCCGGTCCCCTTCAGTCATTGCATTCGGCACCCACCATTGCACCATTCCCTTTTCGCCGTTGTATTTTCGCTCCACAGTGACTGGTACCATATCCAGGCCGAGCAATTTGTCCAGTTCGTATGCGGCTACATCGAATTGCCAGCTGTCCTTGAAGTCCATTTCGGCGCCGCTTTTTAACTTTGTGATCCCCGTTTTACGAACGTCGACGTCCTTAAACACTGCGTAGAGCTCCGTCCCGCCATCCAACAAAGTAAGTTTGAGCGGATTGGTGATACCGGTTCCGAGTTTTTTTGATTTAATAATCTTCGCATCGCGCAAGACTTTTTCTTTTGCTTCATGTGTCGGATAAAGTAGTGCCAGATCCTGCTTTTGAGCGGTTTCTTGCGCAAAAACGGAAACGACAAACAAAAACAAAATGAGGGAGAGAAGAACTTTTCGCAACATTTTGGTGGTACCTCGTCGTGAAGCAATTGTAGAATATCGTTCTTGCGCGTGTCAATTTGCGGTTTTAGTATTGGAAGGATCATGAAAGGACTTTTCTTATTCCTCCTGCTTTTTTTTAATCTGGCCCTTTCCGCAGGCGAGCCCCGGATCGTTGCAGTGGGCGATGTTCATGGTGATCTGAGCTCATTTGTGGCAATCCTCAAAACCGCACAGATTCTGGACGCTAACGGGAAATGGTCCGGAGGGAAGTCAATCCTGGTTCAGACAGGGGATGTACTGGACCGCGGCACGCAAGGACGTCAAAGCCTGGATCTCCTCATGCAATTGGAGCAAGCGGCGCCCAAACAGGGTGGTCGTGTTTTTCCTTTACTGGGAAACCACGAGGTGATGAACCTGATGGGCGATCTCAGGTATGTTCCTGCTGAGGAATTTGCAAATTTCGCGACAAAACAGTCGGACCAGCTTTTAAAAAGGTCTTATGAATCGTACAAGCAATTCCAAATGCAGAAAGCAGGCGAGCGAAAACTTCCGGCGCCTGAATTCACGCCACAGATGGAAGAGGAATGGTTGAAAGCTCATCCACGTGGTTTTCTGGAGCACCGGGAAGCGTACGGACCGCGTGGGAAATATGGGAAGTGGCTCCGAAAGCAGAACACTGTGGCAGATGTGCAACACAATGTTTTTTTGCATGGCGGAATCGATCCGAAAATAATTCCGATAAAAGTCCAGGAAGTCAACGATCGCATTCATAGAGAACTCGAGCTTTTTGACCGGTACAAAAAGATAATGGAAGAGCAAAAAGTGATTCTGCCTTTTTTCACATTCAATGAGATGATCGAAGCGGCAAAACAGGAGCTGGAAATTCGAAAGAAGGATGAGACGCTGGAAGCCTTTCTGGGTTTGTCCGGCTGGCTGAGCGTTCATCCAGAGGGTCCGTTATGGTTCAGGGGTTATGCGCAGTGGCCTGAAGAAGAACTAAACGCCGCAGTTCCGGCGCTCCTGGAAACCTTCAAGGCCAGCCATTTTATCGTGGGCCATACGGTGATGCAAAAAGGTGAAATTCGAACACGCCACAATCATCAGGTGATTATGATAGATACCGGAATGAACCAGGCGTTCTATCCGGAAGGAAGAGCTTCTGCTCTGGAGATTCAAGGGGAAAAGTTGACTGCTATCTATATAGAAAACAAAGTGACGTTGAATTAACAAAGTAGCGCGGCCGTCCCGGCTGCGAAATTTTGCAGGCAGGACGCCCGCACTACTTTGTTTATGAATTCGCGTATTATAGTGGATGGGAAGGAGCTCAAGCTAAACCGTTTCATTGCGGATTTGACCGCGAACGTTGTGGATGCCATTGCGCGTTCGCTGAAATACTCCGACGGCAACAAGATTCACTTCCGTTTGCGGAACGAAGAACTCCAAATGTTTGTGGATGACAGTGAAATTGCATTGAACCTTGGTCATGCGTCCAAGATTGTCGGTGATGTATTGAAGGGTCTGTTGAAGAACTTATATGGCGCGGAAGATGCCAAAGAAATCGATTTTGTTTGTGAAAGAACGTCATGAACTACGTGGTCAACCAAACGAACATCCTGCTGAAGCAAGGTGACATCACGGAAGAAGAAACAGAAGCGATCGTAAATGCAGCCAACAGTCACCTTCGGCACGGAGCTGGCGTTGCCGGCGCCATTGTTCGAAAAGGGGGCGCCGTGATTCAGCAGGAATCGGAACGGATCGCTTCTGTCGCAACCGGAAACGCGGCGATCACTTCCGGCGGCAATCTCAAAGCGCGGTTCGTGATTCATGCGGTCGGTCCACGAATGGGAGAAGGGGATGAAGACGAAAAACTGCGACAGGCCACCTGGAACAGTCTGCGGCTGGCTGACGAAGGTCTCATCAAAACGGTCACCTTTCCTGCGATCAGCACAGGAATCTTCGGTTATCCCATAGACCGGTGCGCAGCGGTCATGCTGGAAGCTGTTCGAAAATATTGCAAAGGCGAAACCGCGATTCGCGAGATCCGCTTTTGTTTATTCGATGAATCCGCTTTGAAAGTCTTCGAAGAAACCGCGGCAACCGTTCTGAAAATATGAAAATTCAAATTCGCCGCGGGTCTCAAACTTCCAAAAACGCAACTCTCAAAATCCGGGAAAAAATCGTTTATCAATGCAAAGAATGTAAAAACAGGTACTATTCCTACTACTACTTTTGCCCGCAGTGTCTCGGAGAGGTGGCATCACCGGCCCATCACAGCGCCACGCTTCAAATTCTGACCTGTCCTTCTGACGAAATCGAAGCTGCCGACTTTCTCAAGAAGCTTTCTGGAAAAAATGACTTTGACTTCGCAAAAGCTCTCCGCGCCCTTCCCTGGACTTGCCTGATCAGCACGGATTCAGCAATTCTGCAGCATTGGAAAGTGTGCCTGGAAGCTCAAAAGTTTACTGTGGAAGTTCTGCCCTCTCCTCCAGAGACCAAAAAGAAACGGCGCAAACCGCATCCTCCTCTTTTTGAAACGCCGGCTCCCTTTCCGGGATTCTTTCCTTCCTCTATTTCAAGCGCAATTCGTAAAGCCGCGCAGGCAATCCCAATGGCATCAGCAAGATTGCAATGGGTCGACACGGTCCTCCTTTCTTTTAAGATATTAGAAGGATTGTATAAGCATCCAACCGGCCGAATCCTTTTCTACGACTTTATTTTCCAGATTGAGGAAGAGTTCCGCGAATTTCTGCAGGATTTTTCGCGTGCGAAGTGGTCGGAAGCGGAGTTTCTGAAACAGAACGGGAAGTTAAAAGCTTCGTTTGAACGAATGGATGTTGAGGTTCAGGAGGTTCGGCAGCAAGTTCAGGAACAATTATGACTTTGCGCTTGAGTCATCCTGATGAGGACCGCTATCAGCGCTTGCGATTGATCCGCTGGTGGGATCAAACTAAATTGCGGGGAGCCTCTGCGCTAGTCGTGGGCGCAGGCGCCCTGGGAAATGAAGTCGTAAAGAATCTGGCGCTTCTGGGTCTTGGAAATATCTGGATCATCGATTTCGACCGCATTGAAACGACCAACTTAACTCGCTCTGCGCTGTTTCGCGCCGGCGATGTTCAGCAATGGAAAGCAGAAGTTCTTGCAGCGCGGGCGGGTGAGCTGAATCCCGATTGCCGTACGCATGCTCTCGTTCGGGACGCGCGATTTGATCTCGGACTCTCCTTTCTGAAAGGGATCGATGTTATTTTCGGATGCCTCGATAACCGCGAAGCGCGCTACTACATGAATCGCAATTGCTATTTGCTGAAAAAAATATACATTGATGGCGGACTCGATACCTTAAATGGTTCGGTGACTGTCTTTCATCCGCCCGAAACGGCATGTTATGAATGCACGCTCGGATCTGCGGATCGACAGGAACTCCAGAAAAGAATCTCTTGTTTGAAAAGCACGGATCCCGAGATCAAGCAACATGTTCCCACGGCGCCGACCATCGCCTCGATTGTAGGTGGACTGCAGGTCCAGATTGGCGTTCGCGCTTTGCACGGTTTGCACATTCCAACCGGGAAACGCCTAGGGCTCTATGGCCTCAGCGATGTTTTCTTTGATATGAAGCTGGAAATATCGAACGAATGCGGACTTCACTCCTGGGGTGATCCTCTGCCCGACTCTATTGAAAAACTGAAAATACCGGCAGAGAGTTCGCTAAAACAAACGCTCGATCACGCGCGCGAGAAGTGGAATGCAATGTTCCTTTCATGGGAGTTTGATCGCGATCTGACCGTTCAACTGAATTGCACTTCTTGCGGAGCCTCGATCGATTTTGTCGGAACGCAATCCCGCTATGCTGGCGCCGCGCAATGCAACTGTGGAGGTGTGTTGAAACAGCAAACGGTCACCGGTTACACCGGTGAAGAGCCATGGGGATCAAAAAGCTTTCTCGAGCTGGGATTTCCGGAAGAGCATATCTATGCGGCGGAAACAACGAAAGGAAGAGTTTATTTTATATTGTAACTACGCGGGTGAGACGCCCGCACTACTTTGTTTATTCAAAATTGACCGCGTGAAGTGATACATGGCAAAGCATTCCAGCGCAAAAGGCGGAAAGCCGAGCAAACCGAGTAGAGGCATTTCAAAGTATTTAAGGTTTTTTGTAAAAGGAACGGTGTAGATCCACTTGGCGCCTGCCCAAAAATTCCAGAACTCCCAGAGAAAGCCGCAAATTGCTCCACCTGCCAGAAGTAGCCAGACACGCCGCCAGCTTCCGCGTTCAACGTCTTCATATAGAGAGCTATTCTTTCTCCAGTAATTCAGCGGTTCGATCAAAAAGAAGAATCCGAGCCAGACGAGTCCGAACACATAAGGCGAAGGAAAAATGAGCGGAAAGATTACCGCAGAAAGTCCCGCAACAAAGGAACCCACCAGAAATCCGGAGCTAAGTTTTACGGGCTTCGGGTTCCGTTCTTTGAATAAGCCAAAACTTTCCAGAAGGTCCGCCGTAACAAAAATGCCCGGGAAAATTGTGGCAAATGCAATGAAGGAACCGAGCATCCGTTGCCACGGTTGCGGCGCCAGATTGATGTAATACCAGTTTCGCAGCAGCAGGTTGTAGCCTTCAAAAACAAGCCAGCAAATATTCGAAAGTATAAGCATGGTAATAAATTCCAGAGGTTTGTCCGTTATTAAACTCCGCTTTTGTCTGCCCCAGACTATTGCGTCCACAAGAAAGATGTAGTTCCACCATTGAATCGGAGTGAAAAATGTGTAGACAGGCTCCACCTTCTGGAACATCAGGTACTGGCATGCGCCGAGAGAAAGAAGCGCGACGTATCCGTACCAGCGCATTCTATGAAAAAGACCGCATTTCCGTGTTGGAAATGTGGTCGTGCAACAAGTAGGGTTTGCCCAACAGCGCCGGCAATAAATTGAACACGTTCAAAAACATGAAAGTTAGCCAGCGGACTATGATCTTGCCCACCGGGATTGTTTGATCTCCGGGGTCTCTCAGTTCCAGCGATACGAAAAGCATGCCGGGAGTCTGGCGGGATGAGCGCAAGAAATATAGCTGGTATAAGAAGTGCAGCAGCAGGAAGAGCGAAAGTGTAGCCTTCCACATGTACAGAACCAACCATTCCATCGATTCCCCCAGGACGAAAGAAAAAGGAAACAGGACAATGACGAGCAGCACGACAAGAATCGCATGATCAATCAGTCCCGCGGCAATTCGACGCATCAGATAGGGGGCTGCGGAAGGAGTTGCTTCTTCCCTTTCGAACTCTACTCCTTCCTCGATCCTCGGAAAGTCTTTCAGATCCTCTGACCAGACTTCGAAAGTCGAAGGTATCACCGCTTCCAGCGGTTGAAAAACCGCTTCCTTTGCTTCAGTGACTGAGTCCAAATGCAAAGGAGCTGCAGTTTTCAACTCAGGCTCCTGCACTCGTTCTGCTTCGATCGTTTCTTTGATCGGTTGTGGCGGAGTGGTCAGCCGTTTCTTGCGTTCACCGTACGCTTTTACTTTCTCCGCAACTTCCTTCTTCCATTCCGGAAGTTGAGTATTGACTGGTGGATCCTTTCGCATAGCACCCCGACTGACCTGCATTTTACCGCGGAGGACGCGGAGAACGCTGAGAAGAGATCGAGAAAAAAGATATTCTCCTTCTTCTCTGCAGCCTCTGCGTACTCTGCGGTGAATTACCTGCGCATTTCCATCAAAGCGACAGCTTTCCGTACTTCAATGTCGCTTGTTCCTGACTTCTGGCATCTCCGCGCAATCGCAAGCGCATCCTTGCTGATTTGATCGGCTTCGTCGATAAACAAAACCTGGCGGAAATAGTCAGCCGCTATATCACATCTCCATTCCCGGATCGCAATGACTCCGAGATTGTAATAACACTTTAATATTTGAGGCTGGATCTTTGGCCTTTCGTCCGGATGATTTGCAATATACTTCTCATACAACTTTAACGCACCCGCGAATTCGGAATACTCGAAGTATGTGTTTGCTTCTTCCAGAAGTTTTCGTTCACCCGCCTCAATGTCCTCTTTAACCTTTTTTGCCTGCAGTCGCAGACCAATTGCATCTTTGTTCCCTGGTTCGAGTAACAATGCTTCATCGGCTTTTGCAATTGCGCTATCGTATTGTTTTTCCCGTATATAGAATTGCGCTTCCCGAATCAGCCGTGCGAGTTTTTCGGGATTCCCCTCGGCCGCTTTCGGAGTGGTGGTAACAGTTTTGGTCGTGTTGGCTGGTGTAGTAGTCGGTGTTTTTGCAGTCGTCGTGTATTTGGACGGCCGCTTTGTAACTGTTTTCGGAGGTTCTGATTCACCACCGGCAAAGAAGAAAAAGTAGCCGCCGGCTGCAGCAACCAAAACAAACAAACCGATCAGCAGAGCCGGACTGATGGGAAGTCCGCGTCTCGCAGCAGTCGGTACAGGCGCTCTCATCGCGCCTGCAGGAGCGGCGGCCGCTGACGGCGCCGACTCCTTCACTGTTCGCATCAGCTCCAGAGCTTCTGCGTGCGTAGGATCCCCTTCCAAAACTTTGCTCAACGCATGGCGCGCAGATTCATACTTGCCTTCTGCAACAAATGCTCTTGCATTTCCCAGTAAATTTTTGCTTTGCTCATTTCGCTTCGCAAGCAGGTTCAGGCTCTTAATCTTGTCCGCCAGAACTGCATTTTCAGTATCCACCGCAAGCGCCTGCGAAAAGTACTGCGCCGCTTCCCTGTATTGGCCTCGCTTTTCTGCATCTTCACCGCTGGCGATCAGTGCTTCCAGACTCGGCTCTTCATCGGAACGTTCGATCAAGTTCAGGTATTTCGCGGCCTCAGAGTTTTCCGGATCGATCGATTTTACTTTCGAGAATAACTCGTGCGCTTGATCAACATCGCCGCGTTCATACGCGCTCTGCCCTTCTTTGAGAATGTCCTTTAACTTCAGTCGTTGCTCGCCGGCAGCAGACCTCGCTCTCTCAATCCGCTCGAGCGCATCGGGATGGTTCACATCCAGCATGAAAATCTCCGACCATACTTCGATGGCGCCCTGATACTGCTCATTGTTGTAAAGCCGGTCTCCCTCTTCCAGCAACTGGCGAATCCGGTCATGATCCGATACAAAACCGAAGCCGTCCGATTCAGCCGCTTCGACTTCCGCTGCTGGCATCGGTGATTCCAGATCAAACAAGGGCTCGCCGCTTGGCGTAACCTCAGAACCAAGCATGTGCCGCGCGTTGTTGATCAGGCGATCCAGATCGGGATATTCAGGATCAATAGACCGAACTTTTTCCCACTGGGCAATCGCTTCGTTGTACAGACTACTTTCAAAAAGGGAGCGACCTGAATTAATGAAGTTCTGGACGAATGGTTCCGCCTCAAGTTTTTCATGAGCTTTCGTCAGCAAATCGTTGACCGACTGATTGTCAGGATCGAGCAATTGAATCTTCTGACACTCGTTGATGGCCTTCTGAAAGTCGCGGAGTTTGAAGAATTCCTGCGCTTTCCGAAGATTTTCCTTCGTAAAAAGCTCCGCCTCGAGTTTGCTCTGCGCTTCATCCATCAATTCTTTCGCCCGTTGATTCTCGGGAGAAATATGGAGCACGGCACGACAGCCGTTTATGGCATCCTCGAAATTTCGGGAATGTATGGAAATCTCACATTTCGCGAGGAGATCGGAGATATGTTTATCTTTTGGATCGAGGTTCGATGTGCTGTTCACTAGTCACTTTTCTAAGAAGGTCGTATTATACTATACGGTTTTTTGGAGTGCAAAGAATCATGGCAGAAACACTAGTTGAATACGGTCAACAGGATGGAATTGCGATTCTCACGTTGAAAGATCCTCCGGCTAACACCTATTCCTACGAAATGATGCGACAGTTGGATGAGGCGATTCTAAAGGCCCGTTTTGACTCCCAGATTCATGTGCTGCTATTGACCGGCAGTGGAGATAAGTTCTTTTGTGCGGGCGCCAACATCAGCATGCTGCAAACCGTCACACCGGAGTTCAAGTATTACTTCTGTCTTCACGCGAATGAAACCTTGAACAGGCTTGAGCAAACGCCGAAGATGGTGATTGCAGCAATCAACGGACACTGTGTCGGTGGCGGTCTCGAAGTGGCGCTTGCAACGGACATCCGGTTGGCAAAAAAAGGTGGCGGCAAGATAGGATTGCCTGAAGTAAATCTCGGTGTTTTACCCGGGACAGGTGGGACCCAGCGACTCGCACGTGTGGTCGGAAAATCGAAAGCTATCGAGATGATGGCGCTCGGGCGCACATTCGACTTTGAGGAAGGTTTACAACTTGGACTTTTGAATCACGTCTTTGATCCGGGGAATTTTTGGGAGCAGGTAATCCAATATGCAAAGCAGTTCATACCGCCTGCGAAAGCCAGCAAAGCTGTAGGACGCATCAAACGGGCTGTGGTTACCGGATCGGAAATTGCTTTTCAGGATGCGCTCGCGCTGGAACGCGAGCTCCAGCAACAACTATTCGAAAGTGAAGATGCTAAGGAAGGCCTTGCCGCATACACAGAGCGACGCCCACCGAACTTTCGCGGGAACTAACATATGGTTATGGTGCATCAATTTCCCCTGCTTATGAAGGAGGGGACTAAGGGGAGGTTGGAAAGTCGTCCAACGCATCAACCCCCTCTTTAATCTCCCCCTTGATAAGGGGGAGAAATAACGCTTCTGGAGACTTACATGGAAACTAAACACGCACTACCACAATCGAAATTATTTATTGGCGGAAGATGGGTGGAGCCGCGCTCC
Source organism: bacterium (assembly GCA_022616075.1). Lineage (NCBI taxonomy): Bacteria > bacterium. The sequence continues at coordinate 5,187 of JAKEFK010000254.1, read as the reverse complement.
AACAAGACGTTCAGCACGATCAATCCTGCAACCGAAGAAGTGATCACGCAGATCGCTCTTGCCGAAGAAGCGGATGTTGATCAGGCTGTTCAGGCGGCGCGAAAAGCTTTTGAAGAGAGCGCCTGGAGCAAACTGAGCGCAACGGATCGCGGCAAACTGCTCCACAAAATCGCCGATGCCATCATGGCTCACGTGGATGAATTTGCTTACCTGGAAACCATCGATATCGGCAAACCGATTTCGGAGAGCCGGAACATAGACGTTCCTTTTGTTGCTGAGCTTTTCCATTATTACGCCGGTTGGGCTAACAAGTATCACGGAGAAACCATTCCGGTCAGAGGCAACTATTTGAATTACACGCTGCGGGAACCAGTCGGGGTTGTGGGAACGATTACACCGTGGAACTTTCCACTTTTACTGGCTGCCTGGAAAATTGCGCCGGCTCTGGCGATGGGAAACACCGTAGTGCACAAGCCTTCGGAGCAGTCTCCTTTGACTTCGTTGAAGCTTGCGGAAATCTGCGAAGAAATTGGTTTGCCGGAAGGCGCCTTCAATGTGGTCACGGGAAGTGGACGGATCACTGGATCAGCGATGCTGGCGCATCCGGGCATAGACAAAATTGCATTCACAGGCGGAACTTCCACAGGCATCATGGTTATGCAGGAAGCTGCGAAAACATTGAAAAAAGTCACGCTGGAGCTTGGCGGAAAGTCACCGAATATTGTGATGGAGGACGCGGATTTTGATGCGGCTGCAAAAGGAGCGCTCGCGGGAATCTTTTATAACAAAGGAGAAGTTTGCGCCGCCGGATCTCGTTTGTTGATTCAGGAATCGGCTCACGATGCGTTTTTGGAAACGCTTCTGGGTCGCGCAAAAAAGCTAACCGTTGGAGATCCGCTTGATCCTAAAACGAGATTTGGTCCGCTTTGCAACGCGGATCAGTACCAGAAGGTATTGTCTTACATAGGCGCCGGAAAAGAGGAAGGAGCGAGGGTGGTGCTTGGTGGTGATCGCGCGCAGGTGGGAACCGGCAAAGGTTATTTCGTGCAGCCGACCATCTTTGATGACGTGACGAATCAAATGAGAATTGCGCGTGAAGAGATTTTTGGCCCGGTACTGTCCGCGATTCGATTCAAAGATCTTGACGATTTGATTGCACAGGCCAACGATACGGTCTACGGTTTAGCGGCTGGCGTTTGGACTCGCGATGTCAAGAAAGCGCACTACATCGCAAAAAAGCTGAAAGCGGGCACGGTATGGATTAATACTTACAACATGTATGATCCGGCTTCCCCATTTGGCGGATACAAACACAGTGGCTTTGGTCGCGAATTGGGAATGCATGCGCTGGAATCTTATACTCAGGTGAAGAGCATCTGGGTGGACATGAATTTGTGATGAACAAGCAAGTCTTTGCAGATCGCAGAAAAGAATTCATGCGCCGCATGCAAGAAGGTGTTGCGTTTTTTGCATCGGCCCCGGTTCGAACCCGCAACGGCGATGTGGATTACGAGTATCGCCAGGATTCTGATTTCTTCTATTTAACCGGTTTCGAGGAACCGGAATCCTTTTGCGTGTTGGCGCCCGGCCATCCCAAACATGAATACGTGCTGTTTGTGCGGCAGAAAGATAAGGAAAGAGAGACATGGACCGGTCTACGCGAAGGGATCGAAGGCGCCATTGTGAATTATGGAGCCGAAATGGCTCATCCCATCGAAAAGCTGGAAGAACTTTTGCCGGAGTTCTTGCAGAATGCGCCTGCACTTTTTTATCAGATCAACAAAGATCCGGAGATCGATCGCAAAATTTTTGCGATGATGGATTCGGTGCGTCAAAGATATCGTTCAGGAATCTATCCTCCCTCCCGGATTCTGGATCCGTCGCGCGTGCTGGAAGACATGAGAGTGATCAAGAGTCTGGATGAGATCCGGACTCTGCACAGAGCAGTAAATATTTCTGCGCGCGCTCACACGGCTGCTATGAAAGCGGTGCGACCGGGAATGCGTGAGTATGAAATTCAAGCGATCCTGGAATATGTTTTTCGCGCGAATGGATCCAGGCGCAACGGATATCCTTCGATTGTGGGATCGGGACCGAATACATGCATTCTGCATTACACGAACAACAATCGTGTCATGCAAGACGGCGATCTTTTGCTCGTGGATGCCGGAGCCGAATTTGATTACTACACAGGCGATATCACGCGCACTTATCCGGTGAATGGAAAGTTCTCCTCCGAACAAAAAGCCGTTTATGAAGTGGTGCTCGATGCTCAGAAGAAAGCGATTCATGCAGCAAGGCCGGGAATCAATTACGCGCAGGTTCATGCCCTTGCTGTAGAAGCATTGACTGAAGGAATGATCCATCTAGGTTTGTTAACCGGATCACTGCAGGAAAATCTTGAAAACCATCATTACACAAAATATTTCTTGCACAGGATCGGACACTGGCTCGGACTGGACGTGCACGACACCGGCGTGTATAGAAGCGGTGATCAGTGGCGCATCCTGGAACCAGGAATGGTGCTGACAGTGGAGCCGGGACTTTACATCGGCGGCGAGGAAGAAAACGTCTTCCAAAACACCGGCATCAGAATCGAAGACGATGTTCTTGTGACCGAAATGGACCCGGTCGTTCTCTCCTCAGCATGTCCAAAAGAAATTGACGAGCTGGAATCACTGGTGGGAACAGTAAGGAATTCTTTTTTGGAATGTTGATTCGCACGTTTTTACTCTTATTCCTCTTTTCATTATTTGCGTGCAAACCAAAACAGGACATCAGCGTAATCGCTCATCCGGTTCACGTGGATGGATTCATGAAAAAGAAACTCGAAAGTGAGCTTCTGGAAATGCGTAAGCAGAAAGATCAATACTTCAAGACTTCTCCGGACTCACCGCTTCCCGGCCACTTAAAACAGGTATTCACCAGCCTGGAATACTATGCGCCGGATTGGAAATATCGGTTTGAAGGTCGGGTGATCCGGCATCCGAATCCAACAAAATTTCAAATGATCACAACCTCCGGAGTCTGGCGTGACGCAGTCAAATATGGATACATAAGGTTCCAGCTTGAAGGAAAGGATTTCAGATTGGAAGTTTATCGATTGCTCGACCTCGCAGAAAAAAATTTGTTGTTCGTGCCTTTCGTGGACATAAATGTGGGCAAAGAAACTTATCCCGCCGGCAGATATATTGATTTGCAAGAAAAACCTGATGGAAGGTATGTAATCGATTTCAATACGGCGTATAATCCATCTTGCGCTTACGGCGGAGATTTTCCTTGTCCCGTCACGCCAAAAGAGAATCACCTACCGATTGCAATTCCTGCAGGCGAGAAGATTCTCTCGCTGGCGGCGGCATTGGAAAAATCGAGGAGAGTTTTATGACAGAGCGGAGTTGCGTAATTGTATTTACAGAATCAACAGGTCGCGTTACAGGACAGATTCGGGAAGGAGAGGAAGTCATTAAAGAGCTGAGCTTCTTTCTTGGAAAGCTGCACAAAAATGAACCGGCCGTTGTCGACAACATGATCCGGTCCCGCTACAGCGACTGGGCAAAAATCAACGGCGTTTCAGAGATCGAAATCGAATACCAGTAACCACATAATTTACCGCAGAGTACGCCGAGATCGCAGAGGAGGAAAAGAGAATTTTTTGTTTTTCTCTGCGATCTCAGCGTTCTCTGCGGTAAAAAAAAGAGGAGATTCAAAATGATTCGGAATTTGCTTTTAGCGGGGATCACAATTCTGTGTTTGGCATTCCTATTAATTCCAGCTTTCACAGACGACAAGCCTGCGCAATCAATGGCTGCTTCGAGCGACGCGGTGAAAAGAGGCGAATATTTAACGACGCTTGGCCAATGTCACGATTGTCATACTCCGAAAAAAATGGCGCCGAAAGGTCCGGAACCGGATATGACACTCGCTTTATCCGGACATCGCTCAAATTCGAAACTTCCCGATGTTCCCGCGGGTGTGATCGGTCCCGACAAATGGGGCGCAATCGGCAATAATGATTTCACTGCATGGGCAGGTCCCTGGGGCATCAGCTTCTCAGTGAATCTGACTCCTGACGACGAAACCGGCATGGGCACGTGGAATGAGGCCATGTTTATCAAAGCGATGCGCACAGGAAAACATCTTGGTGAAGGTCGTGACATACTTCCGCCAATGCCCTGGCCGAACATTGCGCAGGCAACGGATGACGATTTAAAAGCTATGTTCGCTTATTTGCAATCGATCAAACCAATCAAGAATGCCGTTCCGGATCCGATTCCACCGATGGACAGCAAATGATTCGTTTGGTTCCTGCGTTCTCGCTGATCCTGGCAGCAACATTGATGGGTGCTCCACCCTATCGCGAAATCGATGTCCCGGACGGTGGGACCATTCAGGGGAAAGTCCTTTGGAAATCGGAACGACCCGTGCCGCAAGTGATTCCGGTTAACAAGGATCAGCAGACATGCGGCGAATCAAAAACGGTTCCCGCGGCAACGATCGGGAAAAATGGCGAAGTAGGAAATGCCGTTGTTTATTTGGAAGGGATCGCAGCGGGCAAGAAAATGGCGTCACTTCAAAAAGTCCAGCTGGATCAGAAAAATTGTGAATACGTCCCGCACGTTCTGATTGTGCCGCCGAATGCTGAAGTGGAAATTTTGAATAGCGATCCAATGCTGCACAATGTTCACACCTACAAAGTTGCCGATCCACGCCCTACAACGATTTTCAACCTCGCCTTTCCTTTGAAGGGTCAGAAAGTGACAAAAAAGTTGTCAGAAACGGGAAAGATTGTATCGTTGTGTGACGCAGGACATCCCTGGATGAGCGCTCACATTGTTGTTGCAGAGCATCCTTACTATGCAATCTCGAACGCAGAAGGAAATTTTGTTCTGGAAAACGTGCCTCCCGGAAAATACACCGTTAAGTTATGGCACCAAGGAACACCCAAACTGCAAAACAATTCCAACACACAGTTTCTAACAGCCAAACCGCGGGAACTCATCAAGCAAGTTTCTGTATCAAAGAAGCAAACGGTCACACTGAATTTCGAGTTGTAACAGAGTTTGTAACGCCGGCTGGAGACTGTCCCAAAACTCCGGCGGTCCGCGAAACGTAGCGAAAATCGGAGGGGTTCAACCCCTAAGAATTGTTTTTGAGCGTTTATAGAGCAAATGGTGAGCGTGGTTGAAT
>JAKEFK010000253.1 GCA_022616075.1 bacterium | reverse complement strand
GGAGTCGTATTCCCCAAAGAGAATAGAAGCTTTGATCCCACGAAAATTGCAGATGCGATCAAAAAGGCTGGATTCTCCGCTCCCAGGATAGAGATCATAGTGAAAGGCGTAGTTGAAGGGAGTAAGGATGGGTTTGCATTGCGTGTCTTGGGGCAACCCCGAAACTTTATTTTGCAAGGCGGAGCAAAGTTTATGGAATTTCAGAAAGCATTCTCCGTAGGAGAGGAAGCCCATATCTCTGGCACGCTACAAGAGTCGAAAGATAACTCACCACCAAAGTTAAGCGTAGAAAACTTTGATCAAACCAGAAGCCAACAAACCTTGAAGAAATGAGACGACTCGGAATTCCAAGATGATTCATGAGTGTTAGCTCCTTTTCTCGTTTAAAGACCAATCGTATTTGATATATTTGATTCTGTACTTTTGTTTATCAAGAAAATCCCGATCCTCGCTCTCCAGATACCGGCTGATGAATTTCAATAGGGCTCGCTCTTCCCTGCTATGGCCTGAGAAGTTCCTATCGGTTCCATAGGCTTTCACAAAATCCTTCCCAAACCACTTAAAAATGGAGGAAAGGTATGTCGTTTTTTCTTTTCGGTCTACGTGGAATTTCTTCGGATTGGAGAGGAATCGATGAGCCTGATCATCAAGTTGTTCATCGAGGCGGCCGCCAGCAAATGGTTCTCTTCGCAACGGAGGACAGCCCTTTGCTGTACACACCAGGGCGACATGGATGCGAGGTTCGTTGAACTTTGATCGAAGAGTGTCGTGTTCTATCTGATTCAGAGTCATCTTTCGACCCATGATGAGGAACTGAAATTTACTCCACACGCCCGGAATCTGCAAAATACTGCTCTTCGGAAATAAGAGCACTCTGGGATAAGAAGATTTAATCGGGTAATTAAGCAAAATCACTTCTAAGGTCAACGCGTTGTAAGCATTGATCCAGAAGGCAATCTTTTCCGAATCATTCCAACGGTCGTAGACAACAGGATTTAGACTTGCCAGGCTTAAAGCAAAATTATCTAGTTTTTGTTTTTCAAGCTTCAATTTCATGTAGTCAACCATGCCATCCTCGTCAACGTTCGTCTTCAACACATACCTGTAGTCTTCATAGGAGAACGGTTTTCCATTGGAATTTCCAAAGTGAATCAGTGTCAGGTCCGGCTCTATTAAGAACCACGACGCGAGTGCAGAAAGAACAAACAATAGAAGGATGATACCAAGAACGGTCAGGATCTTCTTCACAATAATTCAACTTGCAAAAAGAATGTTACGGTAAATGTAGATATAGTAGAACCTCTTTATTACGTTCCACCAGTGATTGTTTGCAGCAGGCAAACCTGCAATTCAAATCCGTATGAAAAATCTTGCCGCCATTTTTCATTTGCGCCTCCTACGCCATTGTGTTTTCTACATAGTTAGATTCTTTTGGACTGTCAATTCTCTGAGTCGTTGTAAGCGGAGTTACTTTACGACATAGAAAAATTGGATGTGCAAGGCAGCGGAGGTTTAGTGAGTCTTATCGAAATTATAGCGCGTCCCAGGTGTGCCGTTTTTCGAGCTTCAGTACGCCGCGCAGGCGTAGAAATAATCCGTCTCCTTAGAGATCATGGTGATTCTGATGTCTGTGCGTTTTCACACTTCGCGTGCAACTGTGGCACCCGTGATGCCGTTTCCAATAATGACCAGATGCGACATGAAGCAGCTCTTGAATTAGATGCGAACATCGGAACGAAACTTTCGATTTGCGCCCATGCTTTTGGAAGTTCGCTTACAAATGAAATTCCAGAGCAAAAAATAAACAAAGAAATGCCAAATGGTGTAAGGCAGAAAGATCAAAATCTCTTAAACTTTCCGTATAATGGATCATAATTAGGAGCAGAAAACATGAAAAACCTTTTGATCTTCATCTTCGCTGTTTCAACACTTTTTGCTATCGCCGCTGTTACTGCTTCAGGTCAAGCTGCCGAGCTTGATGGTAAAAGCTACCTGGGAGAGACAGCCGAGAAAGGAAAGACCTCCGGTAATAACGATGAACTGATTTTCGCTGACGGAAAGTTCCATTCGACCGGGTGTGATCAATACGGTTTTACTCCCGCACCCTATACAACAAAGACCCAAGGTGACACGACAACCTTTGAAAGTGTGGCTAAAAGCGAGAAGGAAGGCGAAATCAGTTGGAATGGAACCGTTCAGGGTGATACCTGTGAAGCCGCTTTTGTATGGACCAAACCAGGCCAAAAACCGATTGAATACTGGTTCAAAGGAAGCTTGAAGAAGGCCCCGTAACAACATCAGGATCATTTGCAAACAATGAAGTTCCCACGGCTGAAAACAGTGCCTTCTCCACTGTTGTGCGCTCTGCTTTCAGGCGTGGTTCAAATCATCCTTCTCCCATCGTTGCAATTCTCGTGGCTCGGATTCTTTTGTTTCATTCCGTTGCTGTTGCTCGTCTCCCTTCTTCCCTCGCGTGCTCGTGGTACATTAGATTGTAAGGTCATTTCGAGAATGAAGGAAGGACTGATGGAAAAATCTGCTATAAGCATAGTACTATTTCTGGTTATTGGATTGGTTTCGGTTGCCGCAACGAACGATATTGGTGAAGTTACGTTTCCGAGTTCAGGTTCAGAGGAAGCACAGCCGGCCTTTCTCCGCGGCCTGGCTTTGCTGCACAGCTTTGAATATGAGGATGCAGCCGAACAATTTCGCATGGCACAAGCTCAGGACCCGAACTTTGCGATGGCGTTCTGGGGAGAAGCGATGACCTTCAATCATCCGATCTGGATGGAACAAGACCGTAATGCAGCTCTTGCCGTTTTGAAGCGTCTGGGACCAACGCCGGAGGCAAGACTTGTAAAAGCTGGTACGGAGCGCGAGAAGGATTATCTGCGCGCAGTGGAAATTCTATATGGAGAAGGGAATAAGCAAGACAGGGATTTCGCTTATGCAGATGAGATGGCACAGTTACATAAGAAATATCCGGACGATGCGGAGGCCTCCGCTTTTTACGCACTTTCTTTATTGGGAACGGCCCACGAAGGACGTGATTTTGCGATTTACATGCGCTCTGCTGCGGTTCTGGAAGAAGTTTTCCGGGACCATCCTCAGCATCCGGGAACCGTTCATTATCTCATTCACAGTTATGACGATCCGATTCATGCTCCACTCGGGTTACGCCCCGCGCGAGTTTATTCTAAAATCGCTCCATCCGCCGCTCACGCCCAGCATATGACTTCGCACATTTTTTTGGCTCTCGGCATGTGGGATGAAGTCGTTTACGCCAATGAGAATGCTGTCCGCGTGGTGAATGCGCGGCGAAAAGAAACGGGAAAACCTCCGAGCGCTTGCGGTCATTACAACTCCTGGCTCTTATACGGTTATCTGCAGCAAGGTCGTACAGAACGGGCGAAGGCGTTACTGGCCGGCTGTCGCGAAGCCGCTGCAGGAAGCACTCTTGAAACTCATCAACATGGAATACAAATGCTGGATCCAGACAACAGTGTGCTCGGGTCTTTCGTTCAAATGTGGGCAAGATTCATTTTGGACACCGAAGACTGGGAGGACGAAATCGCCGGCTGGAAGATTCCGTTCACGGAGGAACTGAACCCGCAAATTACGTATCACTGGATGGCTGGACTCCGTGCCATTCGCCGCGGCGAAGTTGAAAAGGCGGAGAAAGAACTTGAAACTTTGCACGATTTGCGCACGAAACTCAATCTTTATTATCTCGAAAACAAAGAAGCCGATCGTTCCTATTTGCAGAGAGCGGAGATTTTGGAAATGCAGTTAAGGGGGATGCTTCTGATAGCTGCGGAAAAAGCAACCGAAGGAATCGATCTTCTCCAGCAAACTGCGTTAACGGAAGAAAGCCTTCCGATGGCATTCGGTCCGCCTTTCATTGATAAACCTACTCGCGAGCTTTTAGGGGAAGAATTGTTGGATCTCCATCGCCCCAAAGAAGCCATCGCCGCCTTTGAAGCTGCCTTAGAGCGCGCACCGGACCGAACCGCATCACTGCGAGGACTTGCGAAGGCCGAGTTAGTTTCGGGAAATAAAGAACAGGCTGCCGAAATTCAGGCTAAGCTTCGCAAGATTTGGAAAAATGCTGACGGTATGCCACAGGATCTACCATAAGAGCGCGCACGGCAACTGCCCTGCCCGCTCTGCCCTCCACCCCTGCAGTCAATTAGGATTTATCCAGTCTGCATAGTGGCCGCGACAAAATCAAAGTGTTTTCGCCGCAAGGAAAATTCTTGCGCCAGTTTGGCTCTAAAGGAACGGATCCAGGAAAATTCAATGCTGTTACCGATATAACCTTGGAGCAAAGGACACGGAATTTCAGAAAGCGGTAGTTGCAGGAGACGAAGTCCGTATTTCGGGGATATTACAGCAGTCGCAAAATAGCTCCCCACCGAAGTTGAGT
>JAKEFK010000252.1 GCA_022616075.1 bacterium | reverse complement strand
TCGACGATGCACTGGGGCATCGACTGCGTCGCGGCGCCTCGCATCTGCCTGCCCGGCGCTCGCGCCATATGTCATCATATTTATGGGAAGGGACACTTAGCAGGCTGGAATCGACTGCCCCTTCGTAACAATACATTGTAGCCTTCCTGGGGTCACGCTTTCGATTCCCATTGAATTCTGCCTCTATAGGAAGGCTCCGGCAAACAGGACGTCTGGAAAGATCGGGAACGGATATGGCAACAAACGGTTAGGTCTTCGTATATTCTCTTCATGGATGGTAAACGAGAACTCTTCGAGAAAACCGCATTACCATTTCTGCCCGCTCTATACCATCTAGCGATGCGATTAACAAGAAACCCACCAGACTCAAACGACCTGGTTCAGGACACCGTTCTACGAGCGTATCAGAGGTTCTCCACCTTCACAGAGGGAACCAATTGCAAGTCCTGGTTGTTTACAATTATGTATTCGATCTTTGTGAATCAGTACCGAAAAAAACAACGCGAAGCCGTTTCGATCGATCCGGAAGAGATTGAGCAAAAATACACCGAATACATTTTGGCGGCTCCTGCTCTCTCAGAACCGGATTTGGGCGACCGGGAGATCGAGAACGCGTTGACTGAACTGCCGGACATTTTTCGAATCCTCGTGATTTTGGTGGACGTAGAAGGATTTACTTACGAGGAAGCGGCCCGGATTCTGGACTGTCCGGTGGGAACAATCCGGTCCCGGTTGTTCCGCGCGCGTAAAATGCTTTATGTCAGTCTCAAAGAGTATGCGCAGAAAATGGGGTACGAAAAAAAATCATGAGTATGGATGAAAAACGCCACTACAGCGATGAACTCCAGGATCTCTTGAGCGGCCAGATCAGCAGCCAGCAGCGGGCTGTAATCGAGCAGCATTTGACCGGTTGCTCCCGCTGCCGGCAAGAGTTTGAAGAACTTCGCTGGAGTATACAGCGGCTGACCGGCCTCCGTCCACCGGACGTCCCTCACGAATTGCGCGAAAAAATGTATCAGCTCCTCAAAAAAGAAGATCGTAAATCCCGAACCAGAAGAATCCTGTCTTATGCTGCAGTCGTTATCTTGATCATTATTGGCGCTTTATACGTCTTTATCAGGCCAGATTTTGCTTCTGAGGTTGCAAAGGATTTTCAAGCATTTCGATCCGGCGGTTTGGCGCTTGAATTTCAAACTGATGATGAGGGGAAGATGGAAGCTTACTTCACCGCCAACGGCATTCAATTCCCGACCCGCGTTTTTGATCTTGCAATGATGAAATACGATCTGGTTGGCGGGCGAGTGCATCACCTCGCCGGTCGCAGCAGCGCGCTTTTCGTCTATAGAAGTGAGGGAAACAAGCTTTTATTGTGCCAGATGTACTTGGGGACAGAGACCGATCTTCCAAAGAATGCTGCCCTGCATAAACACAACGGGATTCCATTTTATGTTTACACAAGGAACGGCATCACCACAGTATTCTGGCCGGAAGGGGATGTTTTTTGCGTGCTTGCTTCCGATATTTCGGCGGATGAGGTAATCGCACTGGCGTTTGCCAAAGCGATGCTTCCTGCTGCGAAAACAGCAGGGGCGCACGGTGGCGCCCCTGAGTTGACTGATTCTTTTTAGCGCGCTGCAAGCCCGTTGGTGCCTGCAGGTAGTCCCGCAATTCCGCCAATGGAGACTAAAGAGCCATCTGAATTGATTCGAAAACCGCTGATGTTTCCAGCTCCCGAATCTAATGTGTACAGGAAGCGAGAATTGTTACTTAACGCCATGTCAATCGGAGCTGCTCCGGTTGTCGCGGTAATTCCATCCGAATCGAGCAGACTGATGGTTCCATCGAAACCAATTTCATAACCGGAAATCGTGGCGCTTCCGGTATTCGTCACATACGCGAATCTGCCGTCGTTTGTAACTACAACCCAGCAAGCCGCTGTTTCATTTGTGGCAACGGACGGGCTGATCGTTTGCAAATCACCGTTCGCTTGGTAGGCGTAAGAGGAAACTGCGCTGGCATCCGCGGCACCTCCAAATGCTTCCGACACAAAAAGCTGATTGCGTTTTCCGAACGCAAATCCGAACGGCGTCTGCCCCTCCGAAGCCTGCGAGTCGGGATTGCCCGGCAGTCCATCGGGTCCAACCACATAGGTGTCGATGATATTGGTGGCTTTCTCCGTCACAACCAAAAGCTGGCCGTCCGGACTGAATTCAATCTGTGCCGGACCAGTGGAAGCACCGCTCAGCGGTTTCGTGGATCCTGGAATCGCGGTGAGATTTCCGTCTGTTCCAATTATAAAACCGCTAATGTTGTCTGTCCCACCTGTGCCGCCGCCTGCATTCAGAACATAGATCAGCTTGTCGTGAATCGTGATACTGATCGGACGTTGTCCACCGGACGGGACTGTGTCGCGAAGCTCAAGCCCGGCTCTTGACACCCGGAATGCGGAAATTTCATCGCTTCCAGGATTTACAACCAATAGCCAACGCTCGTCTTCGCTCAGAACCACAGCGCCCTGATTACCCAAACCAGTACCCGTTCCTAGCCCTCCGGTCGAAAAGGATCCAGCCGGCTGGATCGAACCATCAGCGTTTCGATCAAAGACGAGAACGCTATTCCCTCCGGCAGAGTTATTCATCGTGTAAACGGCGCCTGCTACTTTTGATTCCCCGAAAAGTAGAGACGTGCTGAGAAACAATGCCGGCAATAAGAAGAAGAAAAGTCTTTTCAATTTCATTCGGTTCACTCCTTGATTTATTTGGATTGAGACTTCTTGCAAAGTCATCTCACCTAAACAATCAGGAGGCCGGAATAGTTCCCTCGAGCTTACAGGTTCCGCGCAGGAGTTGTTTACGCGATGATAGGAAATGTTAGCTGGAAGTTTGCCTATTCCATTTCCGAAACGTAGTTTAGAGAATATTTAGTAAACCTCAGAATGATATGGATGATGCAAAAAGGACTTTTGAACTTCTGACTTCCCTGTACGGAAAACAGGATGCGAAACTTGCTCATGATCGGATCAACGCTCTAATCGATCAGTTCCGCCTGCAAAGAAAAACTGTTACTCAAACAGGTGGTAGCGGCATTTCGCACGCGGACGCTTTTTTGATTACCTATGGAGATCAGGTGCAAGAACCAGGTACCACTCCTCTCCGGTGTCTGGCAGACTTTTGCAAAAATTATCTCGCAAACATCATTACCGCGGTTCATATCCTGCCTTTCTTTCCTTATTCATCTGATGACGGTTTCTCAGTCATTGATTACCGCAATGTAGATCCGATGTTGGGAAGCTGGAAAGATGTAGCGCAAATGGGGTCCAATTTCAGGCTCATGTTTGACGCTGTATTGAACCATGTTTCAGTCCGGCATAAATGGTTTCAGAGTTTTCTGCAGGATGATCCCCGGTACAGGAATTATTTCGTCGTTGTGGAAGGGACACCCGATCTCTCACACGTGGTGCGACCTAGAACACTTCCCCTTCTGACGGAAATTCAAGTCTCCACTGCCTCCAGGCGGCTCTGGACCACTTTTAGTGAAGATCAAATCGACTTGAACTTTCGCCACATTGATGTGCTTCTGGAGATACTGGATCTGCTATTGTTCTATATTTCTCGCGGAGCCGGTTTTCTTCGTCTGGATGCAGTTGCCTATCTCTGGAAAGAGATAGGAACCTCCTGTATCCATTTACCGCAGACGCATGCCATCATTAAACTGTTTCGGGCTGTACTTGACCAGGCCGCTCCTGACGTTCAGTTGATAACGGAAACCAATGTTCCGCACGCTGAAAATATTTCCTACTTCGGTGATGGAACAGATGAAGCGCAAATGGTTTACAACTTCGCCTTGCCTCCTCTTTTGCTTCATACGATCCAAACGCGCAATTCACGCGCTCTAACACACTGGGCCGCGTCATTGAAGCTTCCGTCCAACAGAACTACTTTTTTCAATTTCCTTGCATCGCACGATGGAATCGGCATCAATCCCGTGCGAGGCATTCTTACCGAAACCGAGATTGATGCTGTTGTGAAGCGGTGCATGCGGCACGGAGGGCTTGTTTCCTACAAGCGAAAGCCGGATGGAACCGACATCCCCTATGAACTGAACATCAACTATTTCGATGCACTCTCCGACCCTCATACCGCGGAAGACTTGAATCTTCAGGCCGACCGCTTTTCGGCGGCCCACACCATACTGCTTTCACTGATCGGAGTGCCGGCCATTTATTTTCATAGTCTCTTCGGCTCCAGAAGCTGGGTTGAAGGACCGGTCGAAACCGGCAGAAACAGGACGATCAATCGGCAGAAACTGATTCGTCAGAAGGTTGAGCAAGACCTGGCTGATAGCAAATCTTTGCGCCACAAAGTGTTCACGCGACTCCGTGCGCTCCTTCAGGTTCGCTCGCAGCATCCGGCGTTCGATCCATACGGAAAACAGGAAGTCCTGGAATGCGGGGATTCGGTTTTTTCCCTGATTCGTTCCTCACCCCAGTCAGGTGAAAGAATTCTCTGTCTACAAAATATAACTCCTGTTTCTCAAAACGTGCTCCTTCCCCAGTCTGCTCGCGGCATCAACCTTTTTAAGCCAACACGACGAATCTCCGCAGGCAGCATACAACTGTCTCCTTATGAAGGAATGTGGATCCAACTTTCTTAATCCCCCAGCATCAAATTGATTTGTGCCGCCAATAGAGTCTCCAGGTTCGTGTAGGAATAGTAGCGACGCGCGGCGACATAATTGTGGTCGGTCATTTCCCGAACCAGTCCGTGATTTTCGAGCACTTCACGCACCTTGCTTACAATGTTTCCGGTAATGTAATCCTCAAACTCGATGACGCGAAATCCTTTAGGTCGAATATCAACACGATAGATCTCGTAGGCGCTCATAAGAATCGGCTTGCGGTAATAGATGGCCTCCAGAAATCCATTACCGAATCCTTCAATGGAGGAGGGATAGGTAATCAAGTCGGCAGGGAAATGTGCATCGGCAAGTGAGTATACTTTTGAACCGTCCGCGTTCCTTCCCCGTATGCCGCTGAATCTTTCTTGCGCAAACACGACGCGCACTTTCATGAGATCGATGTATTCACGCAGATAATTCATATAACGTGAGCCCTCGTCCCCGGATGCATGCGAGATTACAAGCGTGCATGGCCGATTCAAGCGACCGGCAAGCTCAATAGCCCGTTCGATACGCTTGCGTGGAACCACCCGGGTGGGTTGTAAGAGAAAATACTCATCCGGCGAAATTCCAAGAGTTGCGCGTAGATCGTCCGCATAGCCGTCCGATTCAGGAGGTGGCGAATCGAAATCCATCACATTGGGAATGAGAAGCGAACTTGCGCCGGTCCGCAGAGCCAGTTGTCGCTGGGCAAATGAGTTAATCACAGAATGACGAATAGAATGCAGCGTTGGTGGAAAAGCTGCCCGCAAATAGTCATCGGCCGCTGCTACAGCAAATCGCGATCGTTCCCAGAAAAAGTCATGGTGGTGCCCCAGAGTAAGCATCCCGGTTTCTGCAATCATTTCCGTGAGAGCAAGACCTAAAGGAACGTTCATGGGGATCGACAGCGCATTTTCAACGATCATCAATCGAATTTCAAAATCCTGCACAAACTTATGCAGGTGCGCTTTCAAATAGTTTTTTAATCGATCTACTTTTTTAGAAGTCTCCGGATCGCGTTTGTGGTCATCAAACAGGTCGGACGTAAGTTCCAGAACCTCGGGAAAATCGAAATGCGCTTCCGGCACTACATACGAACGGTCAGCAGGCCATTGACATTCACCGGCAAAGAAAAAACAGGTGTGTCCCATTCGCTGGAGAACATTCACCCACTTGACGACTTCAAGTGAGACACCATCGGTGCCTGCCAAACGTGTTGATACGATTCCAATCCGGCATGAACGAGTGGCCATCAGACCCTCCCTCTGATTCTAAATGAGTGATCTTGAGGTTGATTCATCAGAATTGATTATATGCCGGCATCCGTTCTTAGAGCAGCGCGGGCATCTCTGCCCGCCAGGCTCATCGAAACTACAAAGTTTTGCGGGCTGCAAGCCCACGCTCCATTCTGATTTTTTCACAGCTTCAGGCGTCTGGCACTGTGTGTTAAGTTTGTTTAGGATGGAGTTATGAACATCGGATTGCTTCACTACTCAGTGCCGCCCGTGGTGGGAGGAGTGGAGACAATATTGGCGAAACACGCAGTTCTGATGATGGAGGCGGGTCACAACGTATGTGCGATTGCAGGCCGGGGCGCCCAGTTTGATCCACGAATTGAATTCCATCAAATCCCTCTTGTTGATTCGGTGCAGGCCAACGTTCTTGCTGTAAAGAGCGAGCTCGACCAGGGTATGGTATCTGCGAAATTCGATTCACTTGTTGCGGAAATTGCTTCAAATCTCAATCCCTTGCTCAGCGAGCTGGATCTGCTGATTGCTCATAACGTTTGTTCACTGCACAAGAATCTGGCTCTAACTGCTGCTCTTCGAGAACGCACAGAGAGAGCTCAGCGTCCGGCTTTGATTCTCTGGCATCATGATCTTGCCTGGACTACTCCGCGCTACAGGGATGAGCTTCACAACGGCTATCCGTGGGATCTGATCCGGCAAGACTGGCCAGCCACGACTCACGTTGCCGTTTCGGAATTCCGGCGCATAGAGCTTGCAGATCTGCTGGGAAAGCGGCCTGATCAGATTCAAGTCATTCCAAACGGCGTTTCGGTCGCTCAGGTGCTGGCGTTGAACACTCAGACAATAGAGCTGGCAGCTCGTCTGGAGTTGCTCACTGCTTCTCCGTTTATCCTCCTGCCTGTACGGATTACCCGGCGGAAAAACATTGAGCTTGCAATTCGTACTCTTGCGGAACTACGGAAAAACTTTCCGCGCGTGAAGCTGGTGATCACAGGTCCGGTTGGCCCACACAACATCACAAATATTGAGTACTTCAAACGTTTAAAGAATTTGACGGAAGAGCTTTCGTTGACCACGTGCGTGCATTTTTTGGCCGATGCCGAAAAGAGCTATCTTCCGGAAGATGTGGTTTACGGACTTTTGCGCATGTCCGATCTCTTGTTGCTTCCGAGTTTTGAAGAAGGTTTTGGCTTACCGGTCATCGAAGCAAGTCAGGCGAATGTCCCGGTTTTCTGTTCCGGTATCGATCCGCTTCGCGAACTGGCCGGAAACGAGGCCCAGTACTTTTCACCTGAATCAGATCCAAAACACCTGGCATCCAGGATAGCGAAACACCTGGAGACAAGCAGTGTTTTTCATCTACGCACGAATTTGCGAAGGTATGATTGGAATTGCGTGTACAAAGAAACAATCGAGCCGTTGCTTCTTGAAACGGGTGAAAATAGATGAAAAGATCCAGACGTTTCACACCGTTTTCCAAGATTCTTGTTCCCGTGATTCATGGCTGCGATCCAACAGCTGCCTTGAATGCGGCACGCTTGATGATTGGAGAAGGCAAGATACTTCTGGTAGGGTTGGTGAGAGTCCAAAAGAGTAAATCCTTGAGCACGGCCTCACAGACGGCACGACAGATTCGACAAAGCTTTCGTGCTCTGAGCGAGCGCGAACGATTTCAAAGCATATCTCCAATTCATGTCTCGTATGATCCGTGGAGAGAACTTGTTGACATGATTGAGCAGGAGAATCCGGATCTTCTCTTACTGGATTGGCCTCGGGGTTTGAAGGCGCTCGGTGTTTCCGTCGAGACGGTGTTAACCCACCCTCCATGCGATACAGCGCTGGTACGCGGTCCGTTACCCGGGTCTCCTTCACATCTTCTTGTCCCCGCGCGCGGAGGACCTTACGCGGAGTTGGCTCTTCGCGTTTCACTGGCCATTTCTCGTGCCTCGAACGCCCGCATGACGTCACTTCACCTCTTGCCTGTCGATTTTGTCAGAAATGACCAGAGGGATGCTGCCTTTCTAGGCCTGGCTCGCGTGCTCGCGCGACTCCCGGTCGATCGCAGGCAAATCACGACCTCCGATCCTGCAGGAACAATTCTTCAGGAATCAGTTCATTCGGACTTGATTGTAATGGGTTCCACGGTCCGTCCGAAAGAATCTTATGCTTCTCTGGGACCGGTGGCCGAGGAGGTTTTCCGCAAGAGTTCTGTCCCCGTGATTGCAGTGAAGTCGCAACGCCTTGACGAAACGTCAATTCAGGATCCGAGTCCAACAGCTATCTCAGTTCTGGTGGATAAATGGTTTGCAGAAAATACGTTTCATGCGAATGAGTTTAAGAATCTTGAAAGGTTGCTTTCGCTGAAAAAAGAACAACGGCTCACCATCAGCGTTGCCATGCCGACTTTGAATGAACAGGCCACGGTCGGGCAAGTAATCCGGACGATCAAGCGCGCATTGATGGAACGTATCCCGCTTGTGGATGAAATCGTTCTGATCGATTCTCAGTCCACCGATCGTACACGAGAGATTTCAGAGGCATGTGAAATTCCAATATTCGTCCATCAGGAGATATTACCGCAGTACGAAGCGCGTTCAGGCAAAGGAGAGGCGCTTTGGAAAAGTCTTTACGTTACGCGCGGTGATCTCATCGTCTGGATCGATACTGACATTACGAATATCCACCCGCGTTTTGTGTACGGGTTGCTTGGAGTGCTGCTTCATTCTCCACGAATACAGTTTGTTAAAGGATTTTACCGCCGGCCTCTTCGGGTTAGTGAAAAGATCCAGGCAGGTGGCGGAGGGCGTGTCACAGAACTCACGGCACGGCCACTGTTGAACCTTTTTTATCCGGAGCTTTCCGGCATTATCCAGCCGCTGTCAGGCGAGTATGCCGGCCGTCGATCATTGCTGGAACGTCTAACTTTCTACTCCGGATATGGTGTTGAAGTGGGCCTGCTTATTGATGCCTTTGAGAAGGCCGGCCTGGATGCCATCGCTCAGGTAGACCTCGTGGAACGAATTCATCGAAACCAGTCCCTGGAGCCTCTCAGCAAAATGTCGTTCGCTATTATTCAAACCGTAATCAGCAAGCTTGAAAAACGACTTGGGCATAGTTTGCTGGAAGATATCAATAAAAGCATGAAACTGATTCGTTACGAACGCCCGAGATACTTCCTTGATGTAGAGAAGATCGCTGAAAGAGTCCGGCCTCCAATGATTGAACTCCCGGAATATCAAAGGATTCATCACTAATGGCTCGTTTCATCCTGATCAGGCACGGCGAGACTGACTGGAATCTGGAAGGACGCTACCAGGGACAGTCTGATGTCCCGTTGAATGAACGCGGCAGGCGCCAGTCTGAGGAACTCGCTGTCACTCTACGCGAGAGCATGATCTCAAATATCTATTGCAGCGACTTGATAAGGGCGAGCGAAAGTGCCGAAATCCTGAGTAGAGCTTTGGGTTTGGTCAAACAGGAGGATCCACGTCTTCGGGAAATTCATCTGGGCTCCTGGGAAGGAATGCTTTTCGCTGAGATTCAAGCAAAATATTCGGAGCTACTGAAAATGAGGAAACTGGATCCCCGGACCGTCAGCGCGCCTGGAGGCGAGACATTGGAACAGGTACGTGTTCGGGTGATGGCTTCTGTCACAGACATTTTGGAACGGCATCCGAATGAAACCAGTGCCATCGTATCTCATGGCTTGCCACTCGCTATTCTGATTGCGTGTTACCGGGGCAGATCCCTTCGCGAAGTGTGGGACTTGATTCCGGAGAACAGCAACCCGATCGAGACACCAGAGTGGAATTTCAAAAATGATTGGTCGAAGCCATAGCTCAGGCTAAGTGCCATAATGGTACCAAAACGGTTCATTTTGAACCTTTTTGAAATCAAAATGGCATCATAATGAACCGAAATAGTACCAAAATGAACCTTTTTGAACCGGAATTTTAAGCCGTTTGATATTTTTTTTCTGTAGGCGCAAGATCAACGTTGAGAGTGTTTCAGAAACAAAGTGGCGCGGACGTCCCGTCCGCGGAGCTTTGCGGGCGAGAGGCCCGCACCACTTTGCTTAGATGGGGTCCTAATCCCGGTTATGGGCGACCTGTTTAACGAGTTTCAAGATCAGCTCCGCGAGCTATCGCGCAGATACAGAGACACTCCGCAAAGGGAGCTCGCCTATTTATTCTTGCTCGCTCTGGAACGCGAAGAGATCGTTTCCGTGGGATACCGTGAATCTTTGATCGCTGAGCGGTTGCGCCGAATGCCTCTGAGTGACGAAGTGCGGGAGCTGATCAGGCATTCCCTACTCTGGGCCTGGAAAGATGAAGAGATGCACGCGATCTACATTCGTGGAGCCATACTCAAATTCGGAACCGTTCCCATGAAAAGCAAAGCGATGGTCACACAGGCTGCCGGAGCAATCGGAGGCTGGTCCTCTTCCGTTTGCCAGCATGCGCGCTGGTCCGATGCGCCCTTTTCCCGATTCGCAGCAAGTCTGTTTACACTGGCAGGAAGAGCCACGGGCAAAGTGCCCAGGCGCGTTGCAAATCAGCTTGACTACGGTCCGTTCCGCAACTTTTGCTTATTCAACGTGGATGCTGAAAAAACGGCATGGCTTTGCTGGCATCGTATGGCAGAGCTCACGGAGAATAGTCCGTTCTTTCCGAAAGAATTGCATTCTGACTTCCTGAGGATTGAAGCTGATGAGACACGGCATGAAAAAATTTTCCAGGTTCTTGCCGATGCTCTCGATGAGGAAGACAGATTAACGCCTGCCGAAACGTGCGATTCACTCGCGGAAAGATTATCAGCAGCGGGTGAATTCTTCCTTCCGCGCAGCCGGCGCACCGCATTTATTAAAAACAATCCACTCGGAAGCGGCGGGACTGTCTTTGTTTCCCGGGGAAAAACTGCGGCCGACAAGGTTCCGAAATTTTACGATTTTCTGGAATACTGCAAGATCTTTGAATCCGTCCAGCAACGCGCCGGTCAAATAGGTAAAAGCATCGATCAGTTTCGGGTGGCGGTTAAACCCACTTTCATGTTGGGTTACGCGAAGAAAGATCTCTCTCCGCTTACCGATCCGGACCTTCTTCATGAACTTGCGGCATTCTTGAAGAGCAAGGGATGCGCAGAAGTTAGTGTCATTGAATCACCAAACATTTACGACAAATTCTACGCGAACCGGTCCGTTGCAGAAGTGGCAGAATATTTTTCGCTCTACTCCAGGCACTACAACCTTGTGGATGTAAGCCGTGATCACACTTCGCATGATTACATCAGGGGCCTCGGGCAAACCGTTGTATCCCGCACCTGGAAAGAGGCAGACTTCCGCATCTCGTTCGGTAAAATGCGAAGCCATCCCATTGAGCTCGCTCTCCTGACGGTGGGAAATCTTGAAGGGATCGGAAGCAGGTGCGAAGAATTCATTTTTGTCGAACGTCAGGCGCATCGGGAAACTGCTGTGATGACGCTCATCAGCGATTTTCCTCCACACTTTGCGTTGCTCGATGCTTATTTGAATGTACCGGATGGAATTCTTGGCGTGATGGGATGCCCGCAGCCAAAGAATGTGTTGCGGTTCTATGGCGGCGCCGATGCTCTGGCGGTCGATATTGTCGCGGCAAGACATCTGGGCATCAAGGATCCTCATCAGTCGAGTATTCTGAGGGCTGCCTGCCACTGGTTCGGTGATTCGCAGAAAATCGAAGTGGTCGGGTGCGATGAACCAATTCGCAACTGGCGATCTCCCTATCACAATGAGCTTTCCACGCTGCTTTGCTTTATGGCATTTCCCGTTTACGTGATAGGCAGTGGCCGCGGTTCACTCTTCGTTCCAGAAATGGACCCTTCGGCATTCCCGCCCTTGCAAAAGGAACATATTCCATTAAAACTCGCACGAAAAACTCTGCAGGCCTTCTTAGGTTTGCGCCTGAGCTAAATTTGAAACATTTTCAGATGAATCGTCATATCATCGTTATCGGCGCAGGTATGGGGGGACTCACTGCTGCTCTTCGGCTGCGTTCCGCGGGATACGATGTCACCATCCTGGAAGCACGGAATTCTGCTGGAGGACTCGCCTCCGGTCATCAAAAGGGCGGTCTCACATTCGATTCCGGCCCTTATATTCTGCTCGATTATCCCGGTCTGAATTGGATATTTGAAAAGCTCGGGCTTGACCTTTCCGCTCTGAACTTAAAAGCTGTTGACCCCGTTTATCAGGTCAACTTTCTGAATGGTGTGTCTCTGGAATTTTACCGGTCGGTTGAAAAAACTGCGGATCAATTTGAAAAGATGTGGCCGGGCGCAGGAGCAAGATACAGCTTCTTTGTTCAGCGGATGACGAAGCTACACGATGTCTTTAGACCAAATCTTTATAAGAGTCATCCGGATATTTTTAGCGCTTTAAAAACCGGCGCATGGAAATACACACCATTCTTGTTCCGTTCTCTCAGTGCTGTTTTAAAGCAGAGCGATCTCCCGCAAGCTGTTTGTAATTCCATTTCCATCTGGACTCATGTCGCAGGACAAAAAGTTCACACGGCGCCCTCTCCCATGGCATTCGTTCCTGCCTTGATTCACAAGTACGGAGCCTACTTTCCGGAAAACGGAATCCGGTCGATTCCGGAGTTTCTGGAAAAAGCAGTTTTGAATGCCGGCGCAAGAATCCAATTCCAAAAACAGGTAAAGAAAATCATTACGGAGAATCGCCGTGTGAAGGGGATCAAAATTGAAGACGAATTCCTGCCGTGCGATGCGGTCATCTCCAATACAAATGGACTCGCAACGTATTTGAATCTGCTGGACGAAACAGTTCCACAGATACTGAATCGACTGCGCAAACTCCCGCTTCAATCGCCTGGAGTCTGTCTCTATCTTTCTGTGGATCAAAAAGAGAGAACACCGTATCTGCGATTTCTGTTGCCTGGAAATTCAGAGCTTTGCCGTTTGTTTGTGAATGGCCCTGGAAAAACGGCGCGCCTGATAGCACCGCTACTATATAAGGATGCAAAAGCGATGAGTGAGCACGATTTTCAAAAGTTCATAAAGAAGCTGCTATCCGAAACATGGTGGCAATCGGACGGTTTGACCTGGAAATTGCTGGATGTGCGAACACCGGAAAGGTGGGGCTCCGATTTTTTTCTGTATGAGAACAGCATGAATCCTGTGATGACCGCTTCTTCCTTCCGCTCCGGCAGACTTGAGCACAAAAGTCCATGGGTGGATGGACTCTATCTTGCGGGCAGTTCCACGAATCCGGGACAGTGGGTCAGTTTTTGCGGAATCTCAGGAATTCTGGCAGCCGATCTTGTAAAACAACATCTTCACTGATCATGCTTGCTACAGTATTAGAAACGATTGCGGGAAGAAAAGTACGAATTTCGCGGACGGGTTCCGCGACACCGCTGATCTTACTGCACGGTTATCCGGACAATCTCCAGATCTGGTCCCGGCTGGCTTCACACTTAAGCGACTCGTTCGAAGTCATCGCGTTTGATTGGCCCGGCATGGGATACAGCGAACAATGGCCGGGAGGCGCGACACCAGAACACCTTGCCGACCGTCTTGCAACCATTCTGAATGCCTTCCATTGGGAGCAAGCTTCGATTGTCGCCATGGACATGGGCGCGCAACCGGCGTTTGTCTTTGCGGCAAAGTATCCGTCAAGGCTCGATCGTCTTGTTGTGATGAACTGTCTTGCCTTCGGTGATGAGACAACATCCTGGGAAATTCGATTGCTGAGAAAATTTGCGTGGAACCGGTGGCTGTTGCGCAGCGCGCCGCGGCTGATTTTCTGGCGTGCCCTGAAAACATTTCTACCCGCCGGGGATTCATTGAGTGACGAAATTCGTTTCGATTTGTGGAGTGCATTTCGAAAAGAGGAAGTGCGCAAATACATCAGCAAAATGTGCGCTGGATATCAGGGAACTCTACCCGGACTTCCAGCGTTTTATGCGAATATTCGCTGTCCGACATTGATTCTCTGGGCTGAAAAAGATGCGCATTTTCCTGTTATCCACGCAAAAAAATTGAATCAGATTGTTCCGCAATCAACACTACACATCATTGAAAACGCGCATCACTGGATGGTCTGGCACGATGCAGAAAACATCGCGCGCTTGATCAAAACCTTCTTGGCGCCTTGGCGTCTTGGCGGTTAATTTCTTCTAATCCATGCGCATCACTTTGGCCGGATCTACGCGAATGGCGCGCAGTGCGGGAAACAAACATCCGGTAAGTGTTACCAAGAAAGCAAGCGCGCAGGCCGTGAGGAACGTTGCGGCATCGCCCGGCTTGATCCCTGCAAGAAGCGCTTCCATTGATTTTGCGGCGGCATAAGCCAGGATCACTCCGAGCAAACCTCCTGCTGCCGCAACCACCAATCCTTTGTTCATCACCATTTTCAAGATATCGTTGGATCGCGCGCCGAGGGCCATTCTCAACCCGATCTCGGGAATTCGCTGGGACACCGCAAACGCAAGCAAACCATGGATGCCAATCCCGGCAAGTAGCAAGGAAAGCAGAGCGAATGCGCCGATCACACGGATTTGAGTGACACGCGAAGTGGTTTCGGCATCGACAACATCTTGCAACGTGCGCACATCCGAAATAGGCATTTCTGGATCAACTTTTTGAATGATGCTTCTAATAGCATCGTAAGGCGCCGATTCTTCGCGTCCTTTTGTACGCACAACGAGCACTTTGGGTGGATAAGCAATGAGTGCTCGATCTTCTACTTGAGTACTCGGCAAATATAGTTGTGGCTCACTGCGTCTTTCCAGGCCACGCACCCGGATATCTCCCACAACGCCAACAATGGTCCGGTCCCGTTCCGCTACCCAGAACCGGCGACCTATAGGATTCTCACGGGACCCCGGCCAGACCTTTTCTGCAAAGGATTCACTGACAACGGCTACAAACGGCGATTGAAAGGTATCAGATTCATGAATGTCGCGGCCGAGCTTCAGCGGAATCCTGAGCGTTTCAAAAAATCCAGGAGTCACGAATCGAACGCTGGCAACCGGCGATTCGCCAGGCTTCGGTTCAATACCCCCTTCCTGCAAAATTCCCCAGATCATTCCGCGCATTACCATGGGAAGCCCGGTGATATAGGCGGCATGAGTTACGTCCGGCATTTCTCGAACGCCAGACAGTACGCGTGTGTAAAAATCGACCCGCTGCGCGGTGTTTTCATATTTCGGCCATGTCAACGGCGTTTGCATGGTATGCACATTATCCGAACGAAATCCCGGATCGATCGCTTGAATCCTCCAGAGCGCGCGGATCAGCAAGCCAGACGAGATCAGCAGAATTATGGAAGCCGTAACCTCCGCAATAACGAGCGCGGAACGAAGCCTTTCTTTCTTCTCTCCCATTCCCGACCTCGCCCCTTCGCGCAATGCAGATGCATCCGCCTTGTTGCAAATCCGCAAAGCCGGAACGACTCCAAACGCAATCACCGTGAGACAAAGAAGAAGGGCGGCGAAAATCAGTACTCGTAGATCCATTACGGTTGCTTCACCAACCGGCAACGTTGTGGGGATCAACCGGGAGAGCATAGGCACCGCGGCGTGCGCAACCAGCACGCCGATCAAAGCTCCGAAAAATACAAAGACAAGAGACTCCGTCAAAAGCTGTCGAACCAGTCGTTCCCTTCCGGCTCCCAGCGCTGCGCGCACCGTGAGCTCTCTTCTGCGTCCGATCGCGCGAACCAGAAACAAAGCAGCCAGATTTGTGCATGCAATCAATAGCACACAAATCGAAGCACCCAGCAGCGCTGCAAGCATCAGGCGAGATTGCTGCGGCACTCCATCCCGCAATGTTTGCACAGCAATTCCTTTCTTTGCATTGTCCAGCGGATATTCCTTTTCAAGTTTTTGTGCGATGATCGCCATTTCCGCACGCGCACTATCAACGGAAACATCCTTTTTTAACTTTCCAACGACCCTAAAATAATTGTTCTGCCGGTCCTTCCAATCCTCCGGAGTGATACGCATGGGTGTCCACAATTGTGTATCTCGATCTGGAAAGGAGAAGCCAGGAGGTAAGACACCGATTAACGTAAACGCGTCATCATTCAAACGAATACTCTTCCCGATTGCCCGGACATCGCCGCCGAACCTCGATTGCCAAAGGCCATAACTGATCAGCAATGTTCCTGCGCTTCCGATTCGATCTTCTTCTTTTGTAAATGCCCGTCCGATTACTGGCTTCACACCAAGCAAGGGGAGTAAGTTCGATGTCATCATTGTGGTTTCCAGTCTTTCAGGAATTCCGCCGCCGACAAGATTCATCGATGTTGCAGCATAGGTAGCCATCGATTCAAAGGACGTGCTCTGTCGTTGCCAATCCAGATAATTTGGAGGAGAAACTTCGTTAAACCCATAATTCACATTCTGTTCCCAAAGTCGGACAATTCGTTCCGAATCTGCGTAAGGGAGTGGTTTCAGCAGAACATGATTGACGACTGAAAAGACCGCTGTATTTGCGCCGATGCCTAGAGCTGTAACCAGAATCGCAGTCAGCACAAATCCGGGCGCCCGCGAAACAGTGCGTACCGTGAAACGCAAATCACGCTGGAATATGTCCCAGTGTACTTGTGCTGCATTCCAGATTGTGTCGAAGATTTCGGCAATCCAGAAAAAAAACAATGAGATCGC
>JAKEFK010000251.1 GCA_022616075.1 bacterium | reverse complement strand
GCGACTGCAAGACCGAAATCCGTAACGACTGCACGGAACCCGTTGCCGCTTGGAACAAGGATGATATTGCCGCTTTTCAGATCCCGATGGACAATTCCAGCTTGATGAATCGCAAGGAGGGCGTCCGCGATCTGTTTCAAAATGGATAATGCAGTCGCAGGACTGAATCTTCCTTCACGCTTAATTCTTTGGTGAAGTGTTTCACCCTCCAACAATTCCATTGTTAAGAAGAGCAAATCATTCATGTCGAAACAGATCGAAAATCCGGCAAGCATTCGGGTGCGTGATCTTTCGCGCGTTAGCAATCTCCCTGTGAAATCTCTCCGGCGCCGCATCGGTCCCGATGTCCGATCGCATCAGTTTTAATGCAACGGGGACACCAAGTTCCTGATCCAATGCCTCATAAACATTGCCCATTCCCCCCTTTCCAAGATGGCGCACAATGCGGAATCTTCCTGCCAGTACAGATCCCGATTCGATCTGAGGTTCTTCCTGTTCCCGAGTCAACTGACTCAATTGTTCTGCGACAAGCTCTTCCAACTGCTCGCCCGCATACTCTTCAGAATGGAGAAGTTCCTCTAGGTACCGGGAAAATTCCGGGTCTGAATCGTGAAGGATTTTCAGATGGGATTCGCGTTGTAGAGTCGGTGCTTCGCGCAATTCATGGAAAGTTTTCCATAACTTCTCCCATTCTTCCGGAGAATTAAACCTCATGCTTAGAATGACTCAGTTTGTGAAACAGCCAGGCTTTTGCGGCGGCCCATGTGCGGTCAACGTTTCTGGGAGAGAGTCCCATCGCCCGCGCAGTTTCATCCACGGTCAAACCGGCAAAGCAATGGAGCTTCACAACTTCGGACATCTGTGGATCTTGGGCTGCAAGGAGCTCGAGCGCTTGATCAAACATCAAATAGAGCTCGGCATCGAAATATACGGCCACCAGATCTTCAGTCAGAGCGAACTTCCGCCTGTTCCCTCCGCGCTTCAAACTGGAGCGTCTGCGCGCGCTCTCCACAAGAATGCGCTTCATGGCCTCCGCCGCAACAGCAAAAAAATGTCTTCTGCTTTCCCACTCAGGCTGCTTGTCTTGCAGCAAACGCAGATAAACTTCATGCACCAGGGCTGTCGTTTGGAGAGTTTGTGCGGGTTCGTCCGCCATTCTGATGCGGGCCATTTTGCGCAAACTGTCATAAACGAGCGGGAATAATTGCTGCAGCGCATCTCGATTGCCCCGGTTAATGGCTTCCAAAATCTCGGTGATCTGATCTGCTTCTGAGGCGCTCACGCTCTCCCCCGCAAATACAAAATCAACACTAGTTGATCCCACCTTTTCTGTCAAATTCTTTATCGTTTCTGGCGCTCTTTAGCTGCGGTTTACGCATTAATAACCAGGAGGCGACGTCCAATGCGAAAGTTAACGTTTCTTTTGTTTCTGTTTTTTGTTTTCACGTATGTTCAAATGGCTTCCGCGGTGACAGGAAACGGCCAGGTTACTGTTACAAGTAACGGCAATCCGTTGCCGGGTACTACAGTCACTCTGATATCGAAAGAGACTGGCACAGAAATCACTACCACAAAAACAGACAGTTCCGGTATAGCGAACGTGACTGTCGATGAAGGTACTTATATTGTTGAAGCCGGTGAAGGAGAGAATAAAACACAAACCGAAATCAGCATCACAGGGGGGCAGACAACCTCCGTTACTGTGGACTTACCGCCGCTACAACCGCCTCCACCTTTTACATTTCCGCCCATGGCTGCGGTTACATATGGGAATGAACAAACCGATGATTTTCCTCTTACCGCAAGTGAGGACAGGATTACCGATACGATCAACGGTGTTCAAATGCCCACCGATGTTCGCCCGGGTGATCTGAATGATTTAAACAACCGGTTTGACTTTGATTTCGATTGGAATCAAACGTCCGGCACATTTGCCGTTGGAGTAGGAGAGACGGATTCATTTCACCCATTCGTGAATGTAACAGTGGGACGAGTCGATGTTTCCTTCCGTAATCGTAATCTTGCTGACCCCTCGCGCACGAATCTCTTTGAAGGGGATGGATTCGTGTTTGGTGTTGGTGCTGATGCAGTTGTAACGAACCATCATGTCTTCGGAGGAGGAGGCTATCATTTTACCGGTTACTATAACGTGGACTTGGAGAGAGCGCGTGCATTAACCGCGCCCGGCGGAACCGTAACTCTTGATCAAATCGAGGTCAGTTATTACGCGCATCAGGTTCGTGGCTTTGTTGGATATAGCTTTGGACCCGTTTATCCCTATGGCGGCGTGACCTTCTGGTTCCGCGAAATGACAATCGAGGGAGCCCAGGAAGCTGATTTTTCGCAAACGGCGGGATTTCCTGTTGTTCGCAGGATCGAATTTACAAATGAATTCGATGACAACGCTGCTGCAGCTCTGATAGGTGCCATAGTGCGCGCCGGTCATTTTGTAGCAGGCGTCGAGGCAACGTTCGGCGGGGATTTCACAACAGTTCGACTAAACGCTGGCGTTGGTTTTTAAAGATCCGGGGGCATATGTTTCTTTTTCGATGTGTGACTTTTGTCGTTTTGATTTGGGTTCTTCCTGGAATTGCGTTTGGACAAAAGAAAGAGAATGTTCCGACAGAAGATGCAAATCTGGCATTGAAAAGCATGCTGGAGAAGGTTTATTCAAGCGCCCCGGAGGTGCCCAAAAAAAAGTGCGATGGTTACCCGCAGTCACCACAATGGTATGCAAAAGAGGCTGTTCTTTCAGCAAGCAATGATTTGCGAACGGACTACCTTATTAAAGTTGCGCGCTCAGCCATCCTGGATGCTGTAAGCGCCGCGATAGCGAAGCACCCGGGCGCAGCATGGTTGCCTGCGGCGATCGATATTCTCAATGCCTATCTGGATTCAGCAAACTTGAAGGAGTTCATTCCAAGAGCAGCCAAAAGGCTCCTGGATGAAAAATTAGAACTTTCGGATGTACAGCAGGAAGTTCTTGACCAGCTTTATGAACAGCTTGAAGAATATTTTACAGATGAGTTTGCAAAAGCCATCCCGCCAAATACAGTGCTTCGTAACTCCGATTGCAAAACCGGAGGCAATCTCAAAGTCACTGCCACGGTCCAGGGCAACAAGCTGATTCTGACGATCAGGGCAGATTGCAAGTGTCCACCGGATACGATGGAATACTACGAAGCGAAGGTTACTTCGACGATTCGCATCACTACAGACGATCCGGTGAAATGGCAGTTCGTAAATGCGCGGGCAACTTATACCGGAGCTTGTTGTAAGAAGAAGCCTGGAACGCCAAAAGACAAAACAGGATTGTTTATTCCAACCGGTCCCAAGGAAGAGTACGTTACATTTCTGCCCGGCTATGTGATGGCGTACGACAACAGTGAGTGGTGCACTTACATTCCGGCGCCTCCCGATGACCCGCGCGACGTTCCAATACCGGATGATCCATCTGACACGCCGACGCCTGATGATCCAGCAGACACCCCCACGCCGGAAGATCCAAGCGATACGCCAACGCCTGAGGATCCAGGGGATGT
>JAKEFK010000250.1 GCA_022616075.1 bacterium | reverse complement strand
TATCTTTCGAGGGGACGCGTAGAAATGACCGTCAAAGCTTCCTTTTTAAAGGAAGGGATTTATCAGGTTTTCGTCAATAAACCGCTGGTCAGCAGAATGATTCAAGAAACGCAGGCGCTGAGGGAAGAACATGGTTTGAGTTCGGAGGCCGATTTGAGTTCACTGTTGCGTCTTCCCGGATTGGTTGAAATCCAGACCGATGTTCAGGCAATCAGCCCGGAAACGCTTTCCGAAATCAAAGAGATTGTTGATACTTGCATGCGCTCGCTTGTCACCATGCGGAGCCAGGAGGGTCAAATTCTCGCAAAAGACATTCTGGAGAGGATCGCCGCGCTTCGCCGAATGCTGGACAATGTGCAGGAACATTCGCGGGACTACTCGGTAGCCGTGCATACCCGATTGGAGAAAGCGTTGAAAGATATTCTTGCCTCCAATGCCATCGATACAGGAAGACTCATGCAGGAAGTCGCTTACTATGCGGAGCGCGCAGATGTGACGGAAGAACTGGTTCGGCTGGGAAGCCATATCTCTCAGATTGGAAAGTTGATCGAAGGAGATGAAGCTGCAGGAAGAAAGCTGGATTTCTTGTTGCAGGAAATCTTGCGCGAAATCAACACGATAGGATCCAAATGCGATCTTCTGCCGGTTGCGCAAACAGTGATCGAAATGAAAACGGAAGTCGAGAAAATCCGCGAGCAAGGCCAGAACGTCGAATAGTTTCACCACGGAGTCACGAAGATCACGGAGAAAGTAAAGATATTTTTCTCTCCGTGTACTCCGTGACTCCGTGGTAAATCAAATATAAAATAAGGTATGCGAGAACTCTTGAACGTCGGATTTGGCCATACCGTCATCTCCTCAAGGATCGTTGCAATTGTTTCGCCCAAATCGGCTCCCATCAAGCGATTAAAGGAAGAAGCCAAGCAGGCAGGAAAGCTTGTGGATGCCACCTCCGGCCGCCAGACCAGAGCAGTGGTGGTGATGGACAGTGGACACGTTGTTCTATCCGCCGTAATGCCGAGTACGCTGCTGGCAAGACTGGAATATCGCGAGGAAGAAGAAGAGGTCGAGCGCCTCGCTGCGGAAGAAGATGGCAGCAAGAAAAAATAGCGTTTTTATCATTTCAGCTCCGTCCGGAGCGGGAAAATCTACACTGGTGGAACTTCTGTTGTCTCAAAACAAAGAGCTCTTTTTTTCCATTTCACACACAACACGCCCCCCGCGCCCGGGTGAGATGAATGGAGTTGAATACTTTTTTGTTTCTGACGAGAACTTCAGGAAAATGATCCAGGACGACGAATTCTTCGAATGGGCTCAGGTGCACAGTTATTATTACGGAACATCAAAAACTATGTTGGAAAAAGCAGAAAATCGTCGCAGCGATCTGATCCTGGATATCGATGTTCAAGGGGCCATGAAGGTAAAACAGATTTTGCCGGATGCCACAAGCATTTTCATCCTTCCTCCCTCGTTTGAAGTTTTACGGGAACGGTTGCAGCGCCGTCAAAAAGATACCGAGCAACAGATTGCAAAGCGGATCGAAAACGCGCGACAGGAAATTCAATATTGCCATCAATATGATTACATCGTGATCAATCGGGAGCTGCATGCAGCGTTCGAAGACTTGAGCAGCATCATTCGAAGTCAGGGCTGCCTGAGAGAGAATCTTTACGATGAAGTTGCGACGATTATAAAATCCTTCGAAGTGTAAGAACGACTTATTCTTTTCCTATGTAGCCGAGAGCCTCCAACATTTCCAGGTCCTCGGCATCGAGTTCTTTTTTCGGTCTGTTCATCCGCGCAGATTCGCTCATGCGCGCATAGTGCACCAGGAGCTCTTTCCATTCTAGAAAAGGGTGTTGCCTTATAGCTTTCGGATTTGTTTTTAATAGATTGTTTCGCTCCATAGGGTCAACTGAAAGATCATAAGCGCTATATTGCTTTTTTTTCTGTCCGAATGTTTTGATCATTTTGAATTTTCCGTTTTGTACCGCAAAAGTACGGCCAGACAAAGACGGAGTGGAGGCAAAACTAAGCGGACGTCTCTTGTTTCTATGTAAAAACCTGTCTGAAAGTTCCCAGGTCACGTATTTTCCCAAAGATTGGCCGCGCATCTGAAACGGGACATCAACGTGAGCGAGGTCAAGAATCGTAGGCATGATATCCAGATGATCGACTATTTGATCAACAGTATTCCCTTTCCGGCCAAAAAAGGGATGGTAGATCAACAATGGTACTTTGAGAAGTTCGTTGTAAAGTGCATGTGCATGACTGATGTGCCCATGACTATTCAATCCTTCGCCATGATCAGCGGTCAATACAAGAATCGTTTTGTTTGCGATCCCGAGTTGTTCCAATTTGTCCCGAAGTGCACCAATAGCTTTATCGATTTGCCGGACCTCGACTGCGTAGTTTCGAAGACTGTCTGAAACCGATTGAGTTACTCCCCCTGAAAATAGGAACTTCACCTCCACGTCTTCAGAATTGTTATTTATGAGATCCAGCTTTCCGGCAGAATCAAAAAACCGGCCAATACGGCCTGTTTCCAAACGTTCCTTATGCCATTCGGGTCCAAAAACAATCTCGATTCCGGAGGAAGCGGGAGCATAATAAGCTCTTCTGAAAAAACCCGCCCGGGTCTTATCTTTCTTCAACGTGCGAAATTCCAGAGTCGTTGCGCCGGACCGTAATCGAAGGCTTACGCTATGACGATTTCCATTTGCCAGCAAAAATTTTTCGCGGGCAAGGCCATCAACCAGAAATTCAATGTCCGGAGGACTACCTTCAGGCAGATAAGGCGCGTGTGGATCGGAATAATGAATCCAGGCAAAAAATGGCTTATCCCGGTGACCCTCAAGCCAGGGAAAAACATCTTTGTTTACCTGAGAGGCAGTCCTATGCCATTGCTTTTTAAGATCATCATTGTAAGTCTGGAATCCACGATCAAGACCGAACTTCTTTTCTAGAACTGCCAAAGAAACAAACGCGGCTGTTGAGTATCCATGACTCTTAAGAACCTCGCTCAGAATTGGAAAGTTTTCTTGATAAGCCTGTCCATTGTCAAAAATCTTCAATTCGTGAGGCGGACGCGACGTCAATATGCTGGCGTGAGCTGGTAAGGTCCGGGGGATGAGAGAGTAAGCCTGTTGAAACAAAACGCCGTTTCGCGCCAGCATATCCATTTCAGATGTGACGGCAGCGGTCTTGTTGTAGCAGCTCAGGTAATCGGCACGCTAAGTATCAACAGTAATGAGCGCAATATTAAACTTCCGGCGCGTAAGAAGGGATGGGATCAAAAGGGAAACTGCGGCACAAGCGAGCACGAGCACGCAAAGAAGCAGTTTCTTCATTCTTCTGCAGCCATGATACTTTACTACCCTCTCAC
>JAKEFK010000249.1 GCA_022616075.1 bacterium | reverse complement strand
TGGTCTCTTTATTCGAACTGAACGTTGTCAAACTGTTCGGGGGCATTGGCCTCGATTTTTGCCAGTTCCAATTCACGCGCAACAATGTGTCTTTGATCGGCGAACTTCATCCGTTCTTCGAGTATGGGAATGGCAAGGTCAGGCCGTCCGGCCAGTCTGAGTGACCTGCCCAGATTGAAGAGCGCATAAGCGTAAGTTAGACTCCTATTGCCGGGAGGAAAGGACCTTAAGGCCTGTGCGAGCACAGGGATAGCTTC
Organism: bacterium; assembly: GCA_022616075.1. NCBI lineage: Bacteria > bacterium. The sequence goes on along the minus strand of JAKEFK010000249.1, from coordinate 27,603 downwards.
CGAATATCTACCCCCTTTCATCAGCCGAAATCCTTCTTCATTCAGACGTTCCGCAATCTGACTCGAAGTATCTGCTTCCGGTTCCTCTTCTTTCGGCTCTTCCACCTGGGGCTCCGGTGTGTCCGGCGCTACTTCGATCCGTTCGACTGTTGGAATCTGGTTTCGGTTCTCGCTCGAATTTCCTCCAGCTTGAACGATTTGACTCCGGTCCGATTGGCGCGGGATCATTCTCACCACCGCAGGTTGAGTTGGCGCCTGAATCCCATTTCTCTGAACGGGTTGCCGAAGGCTGTTTTTGTATTTTTCCTCATCAGCTTTCGCAATCTGCTCCTGCTGAATCGATCTTTTCTCAGCGAGTTTTTCCGAATAGGAAGTCTTGCTTGCAGGATTGTAAATTCCGAATAAGAGTAAGAGCACGCCGAGTACAACGGTACCTGCAACAATTTGTTCCAGGTTGCGAATATAGCGGAAACGGTTCAATTTTGAGCTGTTGCAATAAGGACAGCGCGCAGCATTGTCCGGAATCAGCTCGCGGCAGCCGCCACAATAACGCCTGATGATCGGAGCTTTACAATGGGGACACCAAATGTCTTCCGGGGCGATTTCGTGCTGGCAGGAGCGGCAAATAAAACCTGGTCCATTGTACTTACCTTCCTCAACCGCGGGCTGAAACTCATCTATGGAAAGCAGTCGCGTTGCCGGTTTGGCTTCAACTGGAAGTGGAGGTGGAACAAGAGGCGGAATGTTTGTTTCGATAACAACCGGTTCGGGCGTTGCCGGAGGTAGAATCGCTTCTTCCTCTTTTCCCTCTTCGGGCTCAATTACTTCTTCAGGCTCTGGCAATAGACTCTGCAGGATCGGAACTACCTCCGCCCGCTTTTCCTTGACTGCAAGATCCAACGCCGTCAAACCATCTTTGTTTCTAGCGTTAGGGTCGGCTCCCGCTTCTACTAATATCTTAGTTATGTTGTAATCTCCCAACTGGCAAGCCAGCATCAGGGGTGTGTATCCATCAGAGTTCGGTTCGTCCTTTTTGAAACCAGCCTGCAGAAGGTCACGGACCATGTCCGAATCCTTTTGCAAAATGGCATCAGAAAAGTTGGTGAGTCCCTCAATAGGGTAGGCACATTGTGGACAACTACGGGCCTTGCTGGATACTTCTCTTTCACAATCCGGACATCGTATCAGAGCCATTTTCTTTGCCTCCTTTAGCCGTCGAAAATATTCTCGTTTTCAAGGGTAAGTCCGGTGCATGACTATTTCATTCCCCTGGTGCAGCGAACAGCACGTTTTTTAAGTAGTCTGAAGGGAAAAGGGATGACACCCGTCCTGCGACAATCATTTTCGTCGAGAAACCGGTTTGAAAAACCGCCAAGACGCCAAGACGCCAAGAATTAAGAAATACTTCATCACTTTGTTTTATCTTGGCGCCTTGGCGGTTATCTAAGCGCCATGGCTTTCGTTAGTTGATACTTCTTAGCGTAGTAGCGAAAAGAACGGAAAGACATTCGAACAAGCTTGGCCGCCTCTTTTTGCACGCCGTTGCATTTGCGCAGCGCTTCCAGCAAAGCTTCTTTGCGGATCTGTTCAATATGTTCTTCGAGATCAAAACCTTTTTCCGGGATAGGGAAAAGAGTCCATTCCTGCTGTTGGGGAAGATGGGATACTTTTTCAGGCAGGCTTTCCAGTGTGATTCCATCGGAAATTTCCAGAGCGATCGCTCTTTCTATGGCATTTTCCAACTCCCTGACGTTGCCTGGCCAATCATAATTCTCCAGGTGGGATAATGCTTCGGGCGATATCCGCTGGATATTTTTTCCCATTTCTAACGAATACTTTTTCATGAAATGTTCGGCCAAAATCCGGATATCTTCTTTCCGTTCACGAAGTGGCGGAATTTTTATGGGTATGACATTGATCCTGTAAAAAAGATCTTCGCGCACTCTCCCGGCTTCAACCGCTTTTTGAAGGTCTTGATTTGTGGCCGCGACAACGCGAACATCAACCGGAATTTCCTGTGTTCCACCCACAGGCCGGACTCGTTTTTCCTGGAGCGCGCGCAGGAGTTTCACCTGCATTCCCTGAGTCATTTCCCCAATTTCATCCAAAAGCAAAGTTCCGCGGTCTGCGACTTCAAACAGCCCTTTCTTGTTTTGAATTGCCCCCGTAAAAGCCCCTTTAACGTGTCCAAACAGTTCGCTTTCGAGCAGGCTTTCCGGCATTGCCCCGCAGTTGATCGACACGAATGGTCCTTCTTTTCGTGGACTCTGGTAATGGATTGCTTTCGCAAATAGCTCTTTGCCGGTACCACTTTCTCCTGCGACCAGAATCGTGCTGCTTGTCGAACTGATCTTTCTTACCAGATCGAAAATCAGCTTCATTTTCGGACTTGCGCCGATGATGTTTTCGAATTGAAACTGGCGTTCGACCGATCGTTTCAGGTATACATTTTCACGCTCAAGCTTCTTTTTTGAAATGCAGTTGCTGACTTTGATCTTCAGATCTTCGATGTCGAATGGTTTATAAACGTAATCTGCAGCCCCGTTTTTGAGCGCTTCCACGGCGGTTTCTTGCGAAGCGAAAGCAGTGATCAGAATGAATTCTGTTTCGGGGGATACCTTTTTTGCGTGTTTCAGAATCTCAATTCCGTTTGTATCCGGAAGCCGGATATCGGAAATTACAAGATCAAAAACGTTCTTATTGATAGCGTTGATTGCGGTCTTTCCATTCTCGGCAAGACTCACATGATAGCCCTCTCGCTTGAGCATAATGGCGAGCATGTCGCGAATGCTCTTTTCATCATCGATTACGAGAATGGTAATCATAATTCAGTTCCAAAGTAATGAGTCGTGAGCAATGAGTCCTCTTAAGCGTGTCTCATTACTCATGACTCATTGCTCTGGCACTGTTCATTGTAACAAAGCTTGAAACGTTTGCGTTTGCAGGCAGGCGTACGGTTATTGTTGTCCCACGACTGACCGTTGATTCGATGAAGATGTGACCGTGATGATCTTGCACGATTCGATAGACTATAGCCATACCCAAACCGCTCCCACCGGTTGTGGAATCCTGAAAGGGATCGAAAATGGATTCTATTCTTTCCGGTTCAATTCCGCGCCCTTCATCGCGGAAGGAAAGAATAATGTCTCCCGGCAGATCATGAGAAAGAGTCACCGTCAGCTTACCTCCTTCGGGCATGGCACGAAGAGCGTTGATGGATAGGTTCCAGATTACCTGCTTGATTTGATTGGAATCGACTTCATGCAGGAAATTCTCTTCACTCCCGAGAAATTCAATACGATGTCCCTCTTTGAATTCTGGTCCTTTCTGGATGAAGTTGAGCATATCACTTACAATTTCTTTTAAATCTTCTACTGCGGTGCTCAATTGCTTGGGCTTTGCGTAGTTCAAGAAATTCTGGATGGTTTGATCCAGGCGAGTGGATTCCGTTAAGACAATCTCCATCAGTTTCCTTTGATCTTCGCTCAGTACCAGTTCGCTCTGCAATAATTGAACGGATCCACGGATCGACGCAAGAGGGTTGCGGATTTCGTGCGCAATGCCGGCGGCCATGGTGCCGATGGCAGCCATTCGTTCTTGCAACCGGAATTGCCGTTCCATCTTTCTGCCTTCGGTAATATCTTGAAAGATGACCATGTATCCGGTTGGTGATCCCTTTTGAGATTGCAAGTAAGAAATATTCATTCCGACGAGAATTCCCTGTTTGTCCTTGATCAGAACTCGCTCCAGAGAAGTAAAAGAGTTTGTTTTAAGCGCTTCGACCACCCTCTCCATATTGATTTCTTGCAAAAAGAGTTTATCAATTTGTTTGCCAAGAAGGTCCTGAATGGGAAGCCGCAAGATGCGGATCCCCGGTTCATTGACGAAGTTGATTTGTCTTTCCAGATCGGTGATGACCAGCCCTGCAGTCATGCTATCGATAATTTTTTGATGCAGAAGGCGCAGATCCGACAAATCTTCATCCATTTCTTCCAGCGCCGTTCGTGTGCGCCTCAATCGTTCCGATAGGTAACTGCTCATCATCGCAGTAGAATAAAACGCAAACAGGTGCATAAAGATGTAGTAGTACAGCATCCGGTACGTGATTCCCGCAATTTCCTCAACGTCTAAATCGTAATAGGGCAAAACCCGGTAATGCACGAGGACCACGAGAAGGCCGTAGAAGACGCTGCTGATGGAGGCAATATAAAGACTTCCACGCCGGTACAACAGGATGCTGGAAGAAATAATGACCAGGATATACAAAAAGGAAAAAGAACTTTTCACTCCTCCCGTGAAATAAAGAAGCAGGGTGATGACCAGAACATCACCGCTAAGCTGCATGTAGGCGAGCAGTTTTAAATCAGGAATTCTGTTAAAGAGGAAACCATAAAAGAGCGTAAAGATGGATGTCAGAAAAATCAGAAAGTAGAGGGGATTGATCGGTAAGATTGTGCGTGATACGAGCTGGATCAGAATTGCTGAACCCAGGAGGGTAATAATGATGACCATGCGAAGGGTCATCAACCAGATAAGTTTTTGCTTGAGATCGTCCTGCGGATTGAGCATCTATATTATTAACCGCCAAGACGCCAAGAACGCCAAGAAGAAAATTTTTTATACAATTTTGGCTAACTTGGCGACCTTGGCGTCTTGGCGGTTCAAATCAACCGATCTTGCTAAGCAAGGAAAATAGCGGCAAATACATTGAAATGACGATGCCGCCAATAACAATACCAAGAAATAAAATCATGATCGGTTCGAGCAGGGTCAGCATGTTTTCAACCGCCGCATCGACTTCTTCTTCATAGAAGTCGGCAATTTTCGAGAGCATTGCATCGAGTGCGCCGGTTTGCTCACCGACTGCAATCATATGAACAACCATAGGAGGAAAGACTTCCGTTTCTTTCAACGGTTCCGATATGGTCTTTCCTTCTTCGATGCTTTTTCTGGTGGCCATGATGGCATCTTCCACGATGGCGTTTCCGGCGGTTTTCGCGGTAATTTCGAGAGCTTCCAGAATCGGCACACCGGAGCTGACCAGCGTAGCCAGAGTTCGGCAGAAACGCGCCACAGCAATTTTTCGTAACACGATACCCAGAACGGGCATTTTCAAAAGAATACCATCGATAACTCGCCGCCCACGGTAAGTTCCGTGGTAGCGCTTCAACGCATAAATTAGCGCTACAAGCAGGAAAACAAGCAAGAGGAAATATCGTCCTACAAAATTGGACATCCAGATGACAACTCGCGTTGGGAGTGGAAGTTCGGCGCCCAGACCGGCAAATAAGGCTGCAAAAGTCGGGATGACTTTCCACAAGATGATCGCCACAACCAGGGCCGCAATCGCTAAAACGGCGATCGGATAAATCATGGCAGATCGCACTGCCCGTCTTAAGCGCACAATTTTTTCAATGTAGACGGCAAGACGCTGAAGAATCGTATCCAGGATACCGCCCGCTTCACCGGCTGCAATCATGTTGCAGTAAAGATCATCAAATACTTTCGGATGTTTGCGCATTGCATCGGCCAGAGTTGCACCGCTTTCAACATCCTGACGCACCTGCAATAATACTTTTTGAAATACTTTGTTTTCGGACTGGATTCCCAGGATTTCAATGCACTGAACCAGCGGTAGACCTGCATCGATCATGACCGAAAACTGTCGCGTGAAAACCGCAAGTTCTTTTGCGGAAATGCCGCCGCGTAACAGCGGAAAAGCAATTTCTTTACCTTGCTCTTTTACCTGCGTAACGATAATTTGTTGACGGCGCAGGCGTGCGCGTACAGCTTCTTTACTTTCCGCGACGATTACACCTGATTCAACTTTGTCTCCCCTTCGTCCTTTCCATTCAAAGGTTGCCATACTCTGCACCCCTCATTGAGCTTTCGACCGGCTTGCACCCGAAACTTGTTGAGTTACGATTCCCGCGCCTCGATTGATCATTTCCTGTAACTCTTCCGGATAAGAGGACCGGCTTAGAGCTAAATCCAGTGTAATCTCTTTTCTGAAATAAAGGGTAGCAAGCGATTGGTTGAATGTTTGCATTCCAAACTTTAATTGGCCCGATTGCATCGTCGAATAGATTTGATGCACTTTGTCTTCTCGGATCAGGTTTCGGATCGCGGCATTCGGAATCAAAACCTCTAAGGCCAGCACGCGACCTTTTCCACTGGCGCGCGGTAACAGAGATTGGCAGAGAATTCCTTCCAGGATCAAAGACAGTTGAGCGCGTACTTGCGATTGCTGGTGCGCCGGAAACACATCAATGATACGGTTGATGGTTTGGCTTGCAGAATTTGTATGCAAGGTCGCAAACGTAAGGTGTCCTGTTTCTGCAATGCGCAAAGCGGATTCAATTGTTTCCAGATCTCGCATTTCTCCGATCAGAACGACATCGGGATCTTCACGCAAGACAGAACGTAGCGCATTTGCAAAAGAGTGCGTATCGGCATGCAACTCGCGCTGATTCACGATGCAGCTTTGATGCTGATGCAGATATTCGATCGGATCCTCAATCGTTACGATATGATCTCGCCTCTCCTTATTGATCTTATCCAGCATGGCGGCGAGAGTTGTAGATTTACCGCTGCCTGTAGGACCTGTTACCAGAACAAGTCCACGCGGTTTCTCGCACAGTTTTTCTACGATCGGTGGCAAACCCAATTCACGGAAGGACAGAATCTCATAAGGAATTCTTCGGTAAGCAGCAGCAACAGCGCCCCGCTGGCTGAAAACGTTTGCGCGAAACCGTGCCAGTCCTTTCATTCCAAACGAAAAATCCAACTCTAAATTCTCTTCAAAACGGTGTTTTTGCGCATCCGTCAACACGCTGTATGCCAACCGTTTTGTATCCACTGGTGTGAGGGGAGGATATTCTGTTAGCGGACGGAGAGCTCCGTCAATTCGCACTTGAGGAGCCGAATGCGTTGTGACGTGAAGATCGGTTCCTCCCATCTCGATCATTTGCTTTAAAAGCTGATGGAGTGTTACTGCCATAAATTCTCCTGCTTACAAAGTGCCAATGTAATGAGCGATGAGTCATGAGTCCTGTTAAAGTTCCTCATTGCTCATTCTCATAACTTTGGCACTGAATTAATTAGCTATCGATTCCCGTAAGACTTCTTCGATTGTCGTCTGACCCAGTCTAAGTTTTTCTATCCCGCTGGAACGAAGTGTGATCATCCCTTCTTCGATGGCTTTTCGCCTGATTTCCATCGCGGAGGCTCCCACCAGAACTAATTCCCGAATGCTGTCACTGACTTCCATCACTTCAAAAAGTCCAAACCTGCCTTTGTATCCCGTGTTGCCGCATAGCTGACAACCTCTGCCTTTGTATATTGTAACCTTTTGAGCTTCTTCTTCCTTGAAGCCAATATCTACCAACGCTTCGAGTGGTACGCGGTATTCCTCTTTGCATTCCGGGCAAATTTTCCGGATCAAACGCTGAGCAGCGATCAAAAGCACCGAGGATGCAACGAGGAACGGTTCAATTCCCATATTCATCAAACGGTTGATCGTGCTGGGTGCATCGTTTGTATGCAGCGTGCTGAGAACGAGGTGGCCTGTCAATGCCGCCTTAATCGCAATTTCAGCTGTTTCAAAGTCTCGCACCTCACCGACGAGGATGATGTTCGGGTCCTGTCGCAAAAAGGACCGGAGGGCCGCAGCGAAATTCAATCCAATTTGTTCTTTCATCTGAACCTGGTTGATTCCGGGAATATTGAATTCCACCGGATCTTCCGCCGTTATTATGTTCGTTTCGGGTGTATTAATCCTCGACATCGCGGAATACAAGGTATTTGTTTTTCCGCTGCCTGTGGGGCCTGTGACAAGGATCATTCCATAAGGTTTTAAAATTGCTTTTTCGAACGTTCGTAAGGATTCCGGTTCCAATCCGAGCTTGGTCATGTCCAGCTTCAGGTTCTCTTTGTCCAGAAGCCGCAACACAATCTTTTCTCCAAACAAAGTTGGAAGAACAGAAACGCGGAAATCAAGCTCTTTAATCTTGCCCAGGTGTTTTGTTTTAATCTTGATGCGGCCGTCTTGCGGTAAGCGCTTTTCCGCAATATCAAGTTTCGCCATAATCTTGACGCGAGACGTAATGGCATCTCGCAGTTTCAATGGCGGATTCACTTTGACGTACAACACGCCATCAATTCGGTACCGGACACGGAACTCTTTTTCGTATGGCTCAATGTGGATGTCGCTTGCGCCCTGATTGAGCGCATCGTACATCACCTTATTGACAAGTTTCACAACAGGCGCATCTTCTGCCTGTTTTTCCAACAAGGCGAGGTCCAGTTCTTCGGCTGATTCCAGAACTTCCACATCGCCGCTCTCTCCGGCAACGGCTTTTTCCGCCATCGCCTGTTCCATCACTTGTTTGAGCTCCAGAGCGTGAGCCGAACCATAATACTTATCGATCGCCTCCCGGATGGCGAAATCGGAGGCCACCACAGGTTCGACCTGGTAACCGCAGATAAAATTGATTTCATCCATCGCCCGGATGTTGGTCGGATCCGCCATCGAAACAGTTAAAACCGCACCGGTTCGGTTCACCGGTATCAGGTCGTATTTCCGGCAAATCTCCACGGGAACCAGATCCAGCACAGCCTGATCGATTTCAAAATGGGACAGGTTGATGGCAGGAATACCAAACTGCCGGCTTAGACACTGGGCAATATCCTCATCGGTGACGAAACCAAGCTTTACGAGGTCATAACCAAGCTTATTGCCGCTTGTCTTCTGGATTTGAAGGGCTTTATCGAGTTGCTCTTTTGTGATGAGCTTGTTACGAACTAGAAGTTCACCAAGCTTTAATGGCATGTAATTCTAATAGCCTTATACCCAAAGTTGACAGTCTTGGCTGAACAACCCTGATTGCCTCTGGGAATCAAAAAAGATTGTAACGGAACGTCGAGCGGATTGTCAACATTTGTGACAGTACGCGGGCGTTTATAATGAGTAAGTTTTGAGCTCACAAACGGCCCTTCGCGCATGCGTTTCAATCCTGTTAGTCCTTCTCCTTGCGATCGTGCTGGCTCCAATTCTTGGGCCTGAGTCTTATGAGACGATCGATCTGGGAAAGCGTTTGCTGCCCCCATCGAGTGCGCACTGGTTCGGGACCGATGAACTTGGTCGCGACGTATTCTTACGGCTGTTGCACGGTGGGCGAATCTCCTTTCTTGTATCACTGATTGTTGTAACAATTTCGTTTGTAACCGGAGTCCTCCTTGGATCGGTTGCGGGATGGAGCGGTCCTCTGATCGATGAAAGCATCATGCGGTTGGCGGATATTCTGCTTGCCTTTCCGGGGTTGTTGCTTGCGATTGCTTTAATGGCTGTGCTCGGACCGAGCTTACAGAATGTAATACTGGCCTTAATTGTGATTGGCTGGATTCCATACGCGAGACTATCCCGAGCGCTGGTTCTCAAATTCCGGGAGCTTGAATTTGTTCATGCCTCCAGGAGCCTGGGCGCGACTTCTAAGCGCCTCTGGCTTCATCATATTTTTCCCAACATGCTGCCGACATTGTTTGTGCAGGTCAGTTTTAGTTTTGCCGGAATGATCCTGGCGGAATCTTCCTTGAGTTTTCTCGGTCTGGGGGTGCAGCCTCCGGAACCGAGCTGGGGGAACATGTTAAGTGACGCAAAGAACCACTTAATGGATGCGCCGTATTTAACGATATTTCCGGGGCTGGCGATTTTTATTTCCGTGTTGTCTTTCAATCTGGTGGGGGATTCTTTGCGTGATAGATTTGATCCTTTTCGTGAGTGGTAACGGCGCCGATTCAACCCCGGCGATTGACAGTAAAAACACGCAGGTTATACAATCTTGCCGTCGCAATTTGAACCGCCAAGGCGCCAAGGCCGCCAAGAAAAAAATTTCTTATCAAAAATCTTGGCGACTTAGCGTCTTGGCGGTTAAAGAATTTGCGAAAAAAATCACTTTCATGAATCGTGTTAAGCAGTTTCTGATCGCGGTGATTCTGGTCAGTGCAAGAGTTGCGTGCGCTGATGTGGCGATTGTAAAAACTGCCGGTGTTGTTGCATTCGATGAAGCAAGAAACGGATTTACCAGTATCTGCTTTCAAAACAGTAAAGAATTCAACCTGCTGGAAGATCTATCCAATAGAGACGAACTCCTCAATTCGATACGGGCCGGCAATTTCAATGTAGTCTTTGCGATAGGCACTCAAGCTGCAGCTCTCATTTATGAGAACTTCCCGGCAATTCCACTGGTTTTTGCTTTCGTAGCAGACCCGGAAAGACGAGGATTCAAAAAAGAACAGGCGACTGGAGTGGCGCTTTCTGTTCCGGTCCGGGAACAATTCGCGGTTCTCAAATCGCTCAATCGCAGAATCAGTCGGGTCGGAACAATCTACACGAAGGATTTGAATGATCCCCTTATCTCCATCGCGAGTAAAGCAGCTGAAGATGCAAATCTGGAGCTCATTACATCTCCAATCAGCTCGAATCTCGATTTACAAAAAGCCATGACCGACCTCATTGGACGCGTGGACGCGCTTTGGATTCCACCGGATCCATCTCTAAATTCGGAAGAAGTAATTAAATACATTGGCTCGAAATCACTGGAAAATAAATTGCCGTGTGTCGGGCCGAGCGATCGATATGTTCGCTCGGGCGCTATTTTTTCGTACTCGGTGGATACAGTGGAGACAGGACGGATTGCCGGTGAGATGGCGAATAAAATCCTTAAAGGCGCTCCTACTTCGAAAGTGCCGATGCAGGAACTTCAAAAGCCAAGAGTCATTATCAATCTTAAGGCGGCGGAACTGTTGGGTTTGACGATTCCCCAGAATCTGCAAGAGATCGCCGCTAAAATCTATAAGTAACACTTTGAACACTTAGTTTATGTTTCGTAACCGAAGCTTGCGTTTCAAAATTCGATTATTCGTAGCGTTTTTACTTCTGCTGATCCTGGGAATGGGGATTACGATGCTTTATCTAGCGCGGAGGTATTTGCGGGAGGAACTTGTCCATAGGGGAGAAGTAATCGTCAGACGCCTCGCGGAATCTCATGCTTACCAGGTCAGTCTGGGATTGGCGGATGAATTAGAACCGATTTTGCGCAGGATCATTGAAACAGAAGAAGGCATCGAATATGTTGAGTTTGTGGATGCAGCAGGCAGAATTATTCAAACGAGCGATGGGAAATACCGCGCTCAAAGCGATCCGCGGCGCAGACCACCGCAATACGAAAACTTTAACATCGAACAGTATCGAACTTTATTACGCAAACAGGGGGATTCGATTACGGGAGCCGATGGAAAACAACTCTATGATTTCTATGCTCCGGTTGTCTCCATGGCCGGTAGAGTCGGCGAATTCAGCTCCCTTGATTTGAGCGCTCTGGGTGAAACGTCGCCGCAAAAGGAGGTGAGGTTAATCGGGGTTGTGCGAATGGCCGTTCTGCCCACCACGATGGATGAGGCGATCACCCAGCTGAGACTTGTATTTCTGGCTACCATCGGCGTGGTTGCGCTGTTTGGACTCGCCGTGGCGTATTTTCTAAGTACGTCAACCACGACTTCTGTTGCTCAGGTGGCAGAAGCGGCTTCGGTACTTGCGCGCGGAGATTTAAATCAGCATGTGCCGGCTGCTGGAAAAGATGAGCTGGGTATGCTTGCACAATCCTTTAACGTCATGGCCGATAACCTCGCAAGAATGATCCGGCGCGTCAGAGATGCTTATGTGCGAGTGGATCAAGGCCGCGAACAGATACAGGATAGTACCGTTGCTGTTATGCAGGCAAGCAAATCGCAGGTTTCTTCACTTGAGGAAGTTTCCTCCGCGATATCGCAAATGAACACTTCGCTCAAAGGAGTTGCGGAGAATGTCGAAAATTTGTCTTCATCAGCAGAGCAAACTTCTTCGTCCATTGTCGAGATGGCTTCCAGCATCGATGAGGTCAGCGGCCATATCAAATCTCTTTCCAGTTCGGTAGACGAAACGGCTTCATCCATCACAGAAATGGTTTCCTCCATACAACAGGTGGATCACAGCGTTGAGCTTCTAGCCACTTTGATTACCGATACGGCCGCCTCCATCAAACAAATGGAAGGTTCGATCCGCCAGGTGGAAAAAAATGCTGCCAGCTCCCAGGAATTGAGTGAACAGGTCACGGCCAATGCTGAAATGGGAATGAAGTCGGTGGAAAGTACAATGGGGGGAATGGAAAGAGCCCGTTCCAGTGTTCATGGAGCGGGGGAAGTCATAGCAAAACTTGGGAGCAGCTCTGAAGAGATCGGCAAGATCTTAAACGTCATCGATGACATTGCGGAGCAAACGAACCTTCTGGCTTTGAACGCTGCGATCATTGCTGCGCAGGCGGGTGAGCATGGCAAAGGTTTCGCAGTGGTTGCCGAAGAAATACGGGAGCTGGCGGAAAGAACTGCTTCTTCCACAAAGGAAATCGATACTCTGATCAAAACTGTTCAGCATGACGTTGCCAATGCTGTTCAAACAATGGTGAGCGGATCCCAAATTGTGGAAGAAGGGGTCGGACTTTCCAGAAGGGCCAACGAGAATCTAAAGAAGATTCTTGAGTCCGCACGGAGTTCTTCGGATATGTCTCGCGAGATTGCCAAGGCGACCGGGGAACAATCGAAAGGAATTCGTTCGATCAATCAGGCGATAGAGCAGGTGCGCGAAATGATGATGCAGATCAACAAAGCGACTACCGAACAGAAGGCGGGAAGTGAACAAATCATTTCAGCAGTGGAAAATATGCGGGAAATGACGGTCTTCGTGAATCGGGCAACAGTGGAACAGGCGAAAGGAAGCAAGCAAATCACGGAGGCGATGGAGCATGTTACGGAGATGGTAGCTCACATCATGAAAGCCACTTCCGAGCAAGCGAAAGGGAGCGAACAAATCGTGAAAATCGTCGACTTCTTCCGCGAAAGCAGTCACAGGAATCTGAACAGTGTGGCTGATATGGAACGCGCGCTTTCGCTTTTGATGGAGCAAGCAGGCATTCTCAAACAAGAGATCAGCATTTTCAAGGTGTAGTTTTTGCTTATCGGAATCGATGGAAGAGAACTCGAAGGGAAGCCCACGGGAGTTGGAAATTACTTATCCAATATCCTGCAAGAAATAGATCTGCCGCCGGATTTCAAAATCCAGCTGTTTTTTAAAAATGAGATTCCCGCGGATTCGATTCCGGCTCGCGTGGAGGCGGTTCTTCTTCCTTCAAAGAAAAGAAATCTTGCCTGGCTGCACACGATTCTTGGACCGGAAATTCGAAGAAGAAATATTCAATTATTTTTTACTCCAACTGCAAACTGTGTTCCTTTCTTTTCCGGGATTCAAACCGCAGCCGTTCATGATCTCTCCTATTACAATCATCCCGAATGGTTTAGCCCGCGCGAGCGGTGGGTTCGGAAAATCAGTACCCGTTACGCGGTTCACAAAGCCCGGAGGATCTATGTTCTGTCGGGTCACGTTCGGGAAGAAATCATGCAGCGATTTGGAATTTCATCAAAGAAGTTACTTCTCATTCCAATCGGTGTGCGCCAAAAAAAAACGGACCCTGAAACGCGGCGGATCCTTCGTGAATCCTACGGGTATGGATCGGCAAGGATGGTTTTGTATGTTGGTTCGATCTTTCAACGAAGGCATCTGCCTGTACTCATCCAGGCTCTGACGAAGCTGGATTCCGATGTAAAACTGGTTGTGATTGGAGAAAATAGAACGTTTCCGCATCAGGATTTGATGGAAATCGCGCGTAAATTCTCAGTTGAATCGCGTGTCATTCTTCTGGAATATGCTTCCACAAAAATTGTAGAAGATTATTACCGGATGGCCGATGTTTTTGTTTACCTGTCTACCTATGAGGGTTTTGGAATTCCACCTCTGGAAGCAATGTCCTATGGAATTCCGGTCATCGTTTCTCGGACTCCTGCCATGGATGAGATTTATCAGTATTCGGCGTTGTTTGTCCCTTCGATCACTGCAGGATCTGTAGCAGAATGTCTGCGCGCGTGTTTGATGGATGACCAACTTCGTGAACAACTGATCGAGTCCGGCCTGGCGCAGGTCGAGAGGAGCCGTTGGTCGGACAGCGCAAAATCGATTGCGCAAGACTGGGAGCAGCTCATTGCCGCCGGAAGTTAGCGTTATTACCGTGTATTACAATTCGCCGGATGAGGTTCTTGCTCTTCATCAATCCATGCAAAAACATCTTCCTCCGGGACAATGGGAATGGATCGTAGCCGATAATAACTCCCACGAAGATCTTTCTGAACGACTGCCGGGCGCCATCTACCTGCGGTTTCCGGCAAATTATGGATTTGCAACAGCCAATAACAAGGCTGCTGAAAAAGCTTCGACACCGTATCTGTTTTTTGTGAATCCGGATTGCGTATGGATCGAAAACTGCATTCCTCCGCTGATGGACGCAATGAAGCAGGCTGCCGTGGCCGGCCCCAGGGTGATCAATGAAGATGGAAGCGTACAATTATCATTCGGACCGTTTCTGTCTATTCGCAATGAATTCAAGCAGAGAAAACGAATGCAACAGGAAAAAACCGAACAGGTCCAGAGCTGGATTCGACAGAAGGGACAATTTTCTCCGGACTACGTCAGTGGATGCGCGCTGCTGATCTCCAAAAAACTATACGATGAGATCGGAGGTTTTGATGAAAAGTTTTTTCTGTACGAAGAGGATGTCGATCTATGCAAGCGTGTGCGCGATCTGGGATTGCTTATCGTCTATGTGCCTTCAGCAACGATTCTTCATAAACGGAATAGAAGCGTCCGGCAGGAAAGTGAGCGCTCCGATCGGGAGTATCGCAAAAGCCAGCGCTATTACTATGCGAAACATCATGGCTGGTTCCAGAACGCGCTGCTGAAACTTTATTTGCGCTTTTTGTAGGGGCGCCGCATTTGCGTTTTGGCAAATGCTGCGCCCGTTGCATGCCGGGCTGAGCATTCGCACAAAACGCGAATGCGCAGCCCCTACGCAGGAGAAATACTTGAGAATCGGAATTGATGTGCGGAAAATTGCGGATTACGGCATCGGCACTCATATTCGAAATGTTGTTCTGCCTGCCGCGTCCCTCGCGCAGGGCCACGAATTCATTTTCTACTATGACCCTTCTAATACGATAGATGTTCGTCCTTCCTTTCGCTGGATTGAAGAACCATCCGGAAAATATTCCGTCTGGGAGCATTTTTCTCTTGCGCGAAAAGCCAAAGCGAATGGAGTGCAACTGTTCCATTCGCCGCATTACACCTTGCCTTTGATGGTGGATTGTCCTTCCATCGTGACGATTCACGACGTGATTCACCTGAAGTTTCCGGAGTACTTTCCCGGCTGGAAGGTGCAGGCGGCAAAGTATGTGATGAAACAGGCAGCTCAGAAAGCCAGAAGGATCATTGCTGTTTCCGAAACGACTCGTAAAGATTTGCTGCAATGGTTTCCCGGAATCGCAGAGAAGATAAGGATAATCTATAACCGCCTTCCGCAAGAGTGGTTCCAACCTCCTCCTGCGATCGATCTCAATCATCTGGGAATCCCCGCGGATTTCCTTTTGTATGTCGGCAATTTTAAGAAGCACAAAGGAATCGAGACACTCATCCAAGCTTACAGCAGGCGCGCAAACCTCCCGCCGCTTGTGCTTGTGGGTCAGGGGCATCAAATGGATCATGAGTTGTCAGCCAGGATTCTGAGCACACCAAACGTGAGGCTACTTGGATTTGCGGATGCAAAGTTTTTGCGAAAACTATATGCACAGGCTCTTCTTTTTGTGTTTCCTTCTCTTTATGAAGGATTCGGTTATCCGCCACTGGAAGCCATGGCGTCCGGTTGTTGCGTCCTCAGTTCGGACGCCCCGGCGATGAAAGAAGTTCTCGGTAGCGCAGCAGAATTCTTCGAGCGGGGGAACGCAGAAGAGCTTCTGTCAAAAATACAACTATTGTTATCGGATGGCGAAAGAAGGAACGCTTTGAGAAATTCGGGTTTACAGCAGGCTAAGAAGTTTGCAACCGACGAATCCCCCCGGAGACTTTTAGAAGAGTGGAACAGAATTTGAACAGAAGAACGCAAAGCACGCAAAGATATTAAATTTTTTTCTTCGCGATCTTTGCGATCTTCTGTTAAAAAAGATGAGAGTTGCTATCATTCACGATTGGCTCACCGGCATGCGCGGTGGCGAAAAAGTGCTGGAGGCCTTTTGCGATTTGTTTCCGGCAGCTCCCATTTTCACGCTCGTTCATAATCGTGGATCCGTTTCGTCTAAAATCGAATCTCACGCGATTCGCACATCATTTTTGCAGCATGCTCCCTTTGTGAAAAATCATTACAGGAATTACCTTCCTCTCTTTCCGAAAGCGATCGAACGGTTGCAGCTTCAAAATTACGATCTGATCATCAGCAGCAGTCATTGCGTTGCAAAAGGCGTTATACCGGCTCCTTCGGCATTCCATATTTGCTATTGCCATACGCCGATGCGCTATATCTGGAGCCATTATGACGACTACTTTGGCGACCATCGGGTGGGTTTACTAAAACGGATGACGCTGCCGGCGGTGAGAGATTATTTATGCGAGTGGGATGTTTCCAGCAACCAGCGGGTCGACCAATTCGTAGCAAATTCCAAAACCGTTGCCGATAGAATTCGCAAATTTTACGGGCGGGAATCGCGCGTGATTTATCCACCTGTGGACGTGCTTTTCTATACTCCTGACGGGTCGGATCGCGGTGCTTTTAATCTGATCGTTTCAGCGCTCGTTCCGTACAAAAGAATCGAAATTGCGGTCGAAGCTTTCAATCGCAGCGGACGATCTCTGGTTATCGTTGGAATAGGCCCGGAGTTCAAAAAACTGAAAGGAATGGCGCAACAGAATATCCAGTTTCTTGGCCGCATCGAAGCCCATGAGCTCAGGGAGCTTTACAGAAAAGCCGCGGCTCTGATCCAGCCTGGCGAAGAGGATTTCGGCATCAATGTAGTGGAAGCTCTTGCGTGTCATTGCCCGGTTGTGGCTCTGGCGCGTGGGGGTGCTATGGAAACGGTTCTAGATCAGGAAACCGGTATATTTTTCAATGAGTTAAGTGTCTCTTCTCTCCAAGCGGCAGTTGACAAGACTGAGTCGATACGCTTTAATAAACCGCTTATGCGCGAGACGGCCCTGCGCTTTTCCCCCGCGCGATTCAAGGATGAATTTCAGAGGCTGATTCCGGAAAAAGCTCCTTCAAAAAATGGTTTCCAGAAAAAGTAACGTACTCCAACTGGTTTATCTGTGCGGTGATCTCCTCGCGACGACGGCCGCATTCTTGCTCGCGTATTACCTTCGTTTCTTTGCGGATATCATACCGGTTCGTTACGGCATTCCTCCTTTTCAACAGTACTTGAACGCATTGCCCCTGTTGCTGGTTGTTTGGCCGGTCATCTTTTATTTCCACGGGTTATACCAGGTACGGCGCGCGCGATCCTACATCGACGAATTCTTTTCAGTGACCGCTTCCGTCGGAATCTCGACGGCGATCGTCTGGGGAATACTACTTTACTATCGTGTTTATCATCAGCGCGGACTGGAAGGGGAACCGGCTTTGGAACCTGCCCGCGTGCTGTTCCTGTATTTCATGGTGTTGGATATTGTGGGGATTCTGTTCGCCCGCGGCACAATTCGCCGCGTCCTGGAAGAGATGCGCCGTCGCGGTTACAACATCAAGAAAGTGTTGATCGCAGGGGCAGGCAACCTTGGTGAGACTGTGGCAAGAAAAATTCGGGACCATGAAGAACTCGGCTATGACGTTATGGGATTCATCGATGATGATCCGAACAAGACCGTGGTTGCCGGCTATCCCGTTATCGGAAAATGCCCCGAAGTCTCTGTGATGGTCGATCAACTGAAGATCGATTGCCTGATCCTGGCGCTGCCGTTGAAAGCGCACGACACGATGATGCAGATTCTGCATTCCACCCGGAATGAAATGGTCGACATCAAAATTGTTCCGGACATCCTGGAATATGTCGCTATTCGCGCAGGCATTGAGGATCTGGACGGCGTTCCCATCATCAACCTCAGCGATCTGCCTCTGCGAGGATTGAATTCTTTTTTCAAGCGGATCATGGATATCTTGTTTTCAGGCGCCGGATTACTGGTAACTGCTGCATTGTTCCCATTGATCATGCTGCTCGTGAAGCTGCGTTCAGCCGGGCCGATCTTTTTTAACCAGGAAAGAATGGGCCTGGACGGAAAATTTTTTGTGATGTACAAGTTTCGCACGATGGCAGTGGACGCCGAATCGGAGACCGGTCCCGTTATGTCTCAGAAAAATGATCCTAGAATCACTTCAGGTGGAAGATTTCTCCGGAAGTTCTATATTGATGAATGGCCGCAGTTCTGGAACGTTTTAAAGGGAGATATGAGTCTTGTTGGCCCGCGTCCCGAACGGCCGTTCTTCGTTCACTATTTCAAAGAGCAAATTCCGCAATACATGCTTCGCCATAAAGTGCGTTCCGGAATTACAGGCTGGGCTCAGGTCAATGGCTGGCGCGGCAACACCAGCATTGAGAAACGAATTGAACATGATCTGTACTATATTGAAAACTGGTCCCTGGCACTGGATCTAAAAATTATGTGGCTGACTCTGGTGCGGGGTTTTTCCCACAGCGATTTATAGAACACCATCCCGAAACAAGGAGAACATAAGTGAATATTTCGGTCATCGGAACAGGGTACGTCGGACTGGTCACCGGGTCAGTTTTTGCTGACATGGGAAACGACGTCATCTGCGTTGATAGGATCAAGACCAGAATTCGCAATCTCTCCCATGGAAAGATTCCCATTTACGAACCGGGGTTGGAAGAAATGGTACGCAGGAACCTGGATGAAGGACGTCTTTCCTTCACCACCGATCTTGCGGAATCGGTTAGAAAGTCGGATGTTCTTTTTATTGCTGTGGGCACGCCGCCCAAAGAAAATGGCGAGACCGATCTATCCCAGGTGGAGAAAGTTGCGGAAGGAATAGGACTTGCGATCGACCGGTACAAAGTCATCGTGAACAAAAGCACCGTTCCAGTGGGGACCGGCAACCTTGTACGAAACATCATCGACCGTGTCAAGAAAGATGACGTTAAGTTTGACGTTGTTTCGAATCCTGAATTTCTGCGTGAGGGTTCGGCGATTCATGACACACTTCAGCCGGACCGTATTGTCATCGGAGCGCCGAACCGGCAAGTTGCTATGATTCTACTGGAACTCTACTCTTCACTCGGCTGTCCCATGTTGATTACCGATGTGGAAAGTGCCGAGCTCATCAAATATGCATCCAATGCTTTTCTTGCGATGAAAATCTCATTTGCAAATGCGATTGCCGATTTGTGCGAACGCACGGGAGCCGATGTTTCTCAGGTCATTAACGGTATGGGATACGATCATCGTATCGGCAGGCATCATCTACAACCGGGACTCGGATACGGTGGCTCCTGTTTTCCAAAAGATGTGGACTCTTTGATTCAAACTTCCGGCCGTTTTGGCTATGATTTCCGTCTTTTGAAAGCCGTCGTGGATATCAACAGGGAAAGGAGCAATCAGTTTGTAGACAAGATGGAAAAGGTTCTAGGTGACGTTAAAGGAAAAACTCTTGCTATCCTTGGTCTTTCATTCAAGCCGGACACGGATGATATGCGCGATGCAAAATCGATTGAAGTCATCCAGCAGATTCTTGAGAGAAAAGGAAAAGTGCGCGCTTATGATCCTGCCGCGATGGAAAATGCAAAAAGCATTTTCGGCAAAAGGATTTATTACGCCCGCAACGCCTATGATGCGGCCAAAGCAGCCGATGGGTTGGTGGTGTTAACTGAATGGCGCGAATTTAAGTTACTGAATCTTGAGAAAATCTGCCAGTTGATGAAGCAACCTTATATCTTCGATGGCCGCAATCTCTATAATTTCGAGAAAAACAGAAAGTTGGGGTTCCACTACTTCGGCATTGGCCGTTCTGTAAATTCACACAACGGCTAAACTCCGTTCCCATTTTAGGCCTTTCCAGAACCAGGACCATCCCTTTCAGAACGGATCACTGGCCCTTCTTTCTAAATTCCCGTGAAATATTGGTACGTAGGAGGGAAATACATGAGACGTTATTTTATTTTGTTTGTGACGGTATTGCTCCTTTGCTATTCGGGCTCCGTTCATGCACAGTTCGGTGGAATCACAGTGCCGCCCAGCGGAGACAATCAACGCTCGATAGTAACCCAGTCCATTGGACCTGTTTCGATTACGATCGACTACAGCAGTCCCAACGTTCATGCGCCCGATGGATCTGACCGGCGTGGAAAAATCTGGGGAACGCTCGTTCCGTGGGGAATGGTAAATTTGGGTTTTGGAACTTGCGGCGACCAATGCCCGTGGCGCGGAGGCGCGAATGAGAATACGGTTTTTAAAACTTCTCATACAGTCAAAATTCAGGACCAAGCGCTTCCAGCCGGTTCCTATGGTTTGCATTTCCTTCCTGGCGAGCAAGAATGGACGATCATTTTTTCAAAGAATTACACTTCCTGGGGAAGTTTCACCTACGATGCAAAAGAAGATGCGCTCAGAGTCAAGGCCAAGCCGGAAAAGAGCGAATACCATGAGTGGTTAACCTACGATTTTGTGGACCGGGAAACCGATCATGCCACGGTTGCTCTGAAATGGGAAGACCTTCAAGTTCCCTTTAAGATCACTGTTGAAAACATCGATGCTCTTTACGTTGCAAAGATTGAAGAGGAACTGAGAGATTCAGCCGGCTTCACGTGGCAAAATTGGGATTCGGCTGCGCAGTACACACTGCAAAGCAAGAAACACCTTGATAAAGGACTCCAGTGGGCGCAAAACGCAGTTAGCTTTCCTTTTATCGGCCAGGAAAACTTTACGACACTGATGACGCTCGGTCAACTTCAGGAAGCGAACGGGCAGACTGCCGAAGCACAAAAATCAATCGACAAAGCATTGAGCCATCGCACCGCGGGCCCTGTTGAAATCCATTCGTACGCGCGTGGGTTACAACAACTAAAGAAGACACAGGAAGCAATCAAGATCTTTGAAATGAACGCGAAGAAATTCCCGAATGTATGGCCAACGGAAGTCGGTTTAATGCGGGCGCATTCCGCAAAAGGAAACTACAAAGAAGCGTTAAAGCATGCAAAGATTGCGCTCGCTCAGGCTCCGGATGATCTAAACCGCAAGAATCTGGAGAACATGATCAAAACGCTCGAACAGGGCAAAGACGTGAATTAGGTTTAGTCCCAGCGTTTGTTTGCGGGCGGCAATGGTGGTGGTGCGGGCGTGATGCTCTTGTTGTTGAAGAGACGCACAATGTCAGGCCTGCGAAAGTATTTGAGTCCAATAACGTAGAAAGTTATTTTTGCGGCACTCCAAAGCACGCCGAACGCGAG
This sequence comes from bacterium, assembly GCA_022616075.1. Classification (NCBI taxonomy): domain Bacteria; species bacterium. Next base: position 6,189 of record JAKEFK010000249.1, on the reverse strand, counting down.
ACTGGCATACAGACCTACCTGTGATGCTCCGGTGATCCAGGATTCGAGGTTTGGCGCCGGCCGGGTTTGCCCGGCGCCAGCGAACTTTACCATATGGTGAATCATGATGTCGGACATTTTGTGACCTACCATGGTATTGATAACGGAGCGCACAATGTCAAACGGAATGAGAAAGCAGAACAGGACCAGCAGGATTTTGCGTCCGATTTCACGAACGCCAAGCGTCTGAACGCCTCCAAAAACTAAAAAGGCGGAACTGAGCAGAAGAATGATGAGAATTGGGATCTGGAACACTCGCCAGGGAGCCATTGCGGCAGCAATTTCTGAAACCATTCGTTGCTGCAATTTCATCAACTCATCGTCAGCATAAGTCGGAACAGCTCCACCCGTAAAGTTTCCGGATGCCCATTGCCCCAATCCGGTAATGGACATCACGAGACTCACTCCACCTAAAACCAGCGCAATCACCGAAATCGTGACGAGTTGCCGCGGACGCTGCATTACAAACTCAGATAGAGATCGAGTGTTTTCCGGGCCGCATCTTTCCAGGAAAATTTTTTGACGCGCTCTCTGCCTTTTGCAATTAGATTTTCGCGAAGACCATTCCCGTGCAGGACCAACCGGATTTGTTCAATCAATTCTTCTTCACTATTGGGATCAAAATACAAACAGGAGTCGTTGCAGACTTCCTGAAAAGCAGAAATGCGGGAAGCAATCACCGGAACCTCCGAAGCCATTCCTTCCAACAACGGAAGCCCGAAACCTTCTTCGATGGAAGGAAAGACGACTGCCGCCGCTCTTTGATAAACCGCGCGAAGATCATTTTTCGGAAGGTATCCCGTCAGCAAAACCCCCTTTGGAAAATCTGTCGATTCCATGCCCCATCCATGTGATCCCGCAATCACCAGCGAAACGTCCACATTAAGATTCCGGTAAGCACGAACCAGCAGGGAAAGATTTTTTCGTGGTTCCTGAGTTCCCACAAATAGAAGATATGGTCCCCGAATGGCTAATCTTTCCAGAACCTCGTTCGTCTGCGCGACAGGGACCCTATCCAAAAAGAAAGAATCGATACCATGCTTGATCGTGTAGATTCGAGAGGATGGGATTCCCAACACTTCGACCAGCGCTCTTTTTGTGTGATCCGACACAGCGATAACCGCATCGCTCCTCAAGCAATGTTTCTTTATCATCCTGGGATAATCTTCTTTCATTTCTCGCACGGTCTGCTCAGGATGTGTGTAGAAATAAAGGTCGTGTACTGTTGTCACTCTCCTGGCACGCCGCGAAGGAATTACAAGTGGAGTCGGAGAGTGTACCACTTGCACCGGCGTTCCCAGAACAAATTCTATTGAAGGAAAGGAAAGATGGTTCCAGCCAAAGTTGAGCAGCCGCACCGGCCACCGGCGATCTTGAATCTTGAAGTGCGGCGGATAATGAACCGGCCGGTAACGTTCTTTCCAGGAACTTGAAAAGAGATGATACTCATTCTGTTGATCGATTTCGGACAACGCTTGAACGAGATTCTGTAAATAAGCACCTACTCCCGTGGGATGCGAGAGAGCCGGCCTCATATCAATACAGATATTCATCAATAATCGTGGATCTTGATCGTGATCGCAATCTTGATCTTAATCGTGATCGTGATCTCCGTTACTCCCCTTTTTCCCCCAGCACAAAAATGTGTTCATACCAGGTCTGCGGTCTTAGTTTTTGCAGGATCCGTGTTTTCAACGGATGTGGATAAATATTTCTTACCTCAGACTTCACGATTTCAAATGAATGACGTGTTAAGAGTTCAACGACTTCGCTGAAAGTATATTCGCGATTGTGTCTGCCGTAAATTCCATGCGGGGAATAATCTGCATAGATGTTTTTCCCGCGCGCCAGTGTAACCAGGTTGCTCAAACGCGCCGCGTTTGGCGTGCTGACGACCACATATCCGGAAGGTTTCAAGATTCTGCGGATTTCTGCCAGAGTAAAATCGGGGTTCAGCAATAGATGTTCGAGAATCTCGCAGAAAATCACGCAGTCAAAGGAATTCTCTTCATAAGGGAAAGCATCCTTTTCCACATTGAAATGAGAGTATTCCATCTCATGTCTTTCCTTGCCATTGTCGATGGTTTGCTTTTCCCGTGACTGCAGGCTGGAGTCGCTGAAAAAATTTGCGAGAGATAGCTGAAAATCAAAATGCCTTTTTAAAAGAAGCGTCAGGAAGTAAGGATTCGAGCCAAGCTCAAGAACTTTTTGGACCCCTTTTTGCTGCAAAAACTTCATCCAGTCGAGCACAACCTGCATCCGGATCCAGGAATCGTACAGGTACTGTTCCGCTTCGGGAGGATTGCGAAAGATGGAGTGGAACTGAAGAAGATACTCTTTCTCCGAATCAGGCAACATCAGATTATTTTAACCGCCAAGACGCCAGGAGCGCCAAGTTCAAGTAAGTGCCCTTCCCTGGCGGACTTGGCGCCTTGGCGGTTAATTTCTAGAAGGGCAGAGTGGTCAGGTTAGTTCCGGAATAAATGGACGTACCGTAACCTTTTCGTCCAGGACCTCAGCAAGAAACGAATCGGATTCATTCCACTGCGTTGTCAATGGAATCTTGATCTTTTCGTCTATGCTCCGTTTCAGAAAGCGAGCGCCGTATGCATAGTTGTATCCCTGCGAAACAATTGTATCCAGCGCTTCCGGCGTAACGATCAAATTCTTTCCGGCTTCACGCAAAGTCCTTTCGAGATTCGTCAGGTATTTTTCAGCAATCAAACGAACCTGCTCGCGGGTTAGCGGCGCGAATACGATGATCTCATCGATCCGGTTTCTGAACTCAGGAGAGAAGCCTTTCTCCATTTCTTTCATGACTTCCCGCTTGATGACGTTCACATTTTCACGATCGTTGAGATAGCCAAGCGGCTGAAGAGCGCTCTTGAAAAGATGGGAACCGATGTTCGATGTCATGATGACGATTGCATCACTGAAGTACACTTTTTTCCCGCGACCGTCAGTTAGCCAACCTTCGTCAAATACCTGCAAAAATAGAGATTGCAAATGCGGGTGCGCTTTCTCCATTTCATCGAGCAAGACCACTGTATAAGGATTATCGCGAATCTGCGTTGTGAGAATTCCGCCGCGCTCTGAACCGACGATACCGCGGGGCATACCGATCAGTTTCTCAATGGAAACACCGCCATCCTGATACTCGGAAAGGTCGATGCGAACCATTTTATGTTCATCGCCAAACAAACACTCTGCAAGCGCTTTTGCAAGCTCTGTCTTGCCGACACCGGTTGGACCCAGGAATAGAAATACTCCATCGGGGCGATAGAAATTCTCCTTCAACGGTCCTTTGTTGAGTCGCAGTCGCTTTACGAGCTTCTGGATCGCTTCCGTTTGACCCACCACACGGTGCGACAATCTTTCCTCAAGATCTTCAAAGCGGTCCGACACATCCCGCACGACAAGATCCTGCGGAATTTCCGATTCCTCAGCAATCACGGAGACAACGTCTTCCCGGCGAACAATTTTCTGTTCATTCCGGATCTGAACTTTTACCGCTGCCGTGTCCAACCACCCGATCACTTTGTCCGGAAGATGGAGCGAACGATTGTAACGGGAGGCCATTTGCAGGGCGACTTCGATCGCTTCTTCGGAGATCCTGACTGTGTAATTGCTTTCAAACCTCGGAATTAATCCTTCTATAATCTGGCGCGTTTCTTCCAGCGAAGGTTCCTGAATTTTTACAATTCGGAATCTGCGAGCCAGCGCTTCGTCTTCCTGGAAATACTGGCGGTATTCGGTTGTCGTGGTCGCCCCGATGATCCGGATTTCTCCGCGAGCCAGTGAAGATTTGAAGATATTGGCCGCATCCGCGGGCGCTCCCAGAGCTGCCCCCGCGCCGATTAAAGTGTGCGCTTCATCCACGAAAAGGATCAAATCATGACGCTCTTTCAATTCTGAAATGATATTTTCAATCCGGTCTTCAAACATTCCGCGGAACATTGTTCCCGCAATCAACATGTTCAGGTGCAATTGCAAGACCTGGCAACCCCGAAGACGGTCCGGCATCAAGTGTCCCTCGAATTCCAGACGCTGCGCCAGACCTTCCGCGACCGCGCTTTTGCCAACACCAGGTTCTCCCAGTAGCATCACTGAATTCGGCCGGTCAACGTGACTTAGGATCTCGATCACTCGGTTGATTTCCATTTCCCTTCCGATGATTGGCGGAAGTTTTCCCTGGCGGGCCAGATAGTTCAGGTTGGTTGTGAAATGTTTCAGATGACGGGGCAGATCAAATTTCCGCTTTAACTCTTTTTCCTGCAGCTCCCGGTTCTTTACCCGTTCGCTGATTCTGCGAACAACGTGCTCCGGCTCGATACCGTACAGGCGGAAAATCTCTACTGGAATGTTATTTCCTTCTTGAAAGATCGCGCAGAGCAGATCAAACGATTCAATCTTCGATCTACCGCATTGAAATGTATTGATCCAGGCCAGCCGGAAAATTGACTTCATACTGAAGGTGATTTTCAGGCCTTTGCCGACATACTGTTTGCTTAAATCCAAATGCTGGCTGATATCTTTGGTAATATCTTCGGGATTGAGACGAAGGTCTCGCACCATATCTTCGAATAGTTTTCGCTCGATCTTTACGAGAGCGAGGAAAAGATGTTCGGCGGCAAGATAATTTTGATCTCTACGGCGTGACTCTTCTATCGCCAGCGCGAGCACCTCGCGTCCTGACTTACTGAGCTTATCGTTATAATCACCAAAATCAAGCTCGCGCATTCAACACTTGGGACCTTCCCACAGTGAAATATAGCAAAAGGGGTAATTTCTTTCAACAACTTCTCGTGCTCATGATCTTGCTCGTGCTCGTGCTCGCAAAAAAAAAGGGCGCGATTCAGTCGCGCCCCTGTCAAATTTACGTGTGATTTAATAATCGCCGTAATCTTCCATTCCGTGACCGCCGCCTCCCGGCATTTCTTTTTTCTTCTTTTCAGGAGCTTCCGCGACAGCGGCTTCGGTTGTGATCAGCAATCCGGCAATCGAAGCTGCATGCTGCAGCGCAACACGGGACACTTTGGTCGGATCGATCACTCCCGCTTTTAGCAGATCTTCATAAGTTTCCGTTTCGGCATTGAAACCATAATTCCTGTCGCCATTGCGAACATCGTTGACAACGACAGAAGCCTCCCAGCCTGCATTCGCTGTAATCATGCGGAGTGGTTCTTCCAATGCGCGTAAAACGATGTTCCGCCCGATTTGCTGGTCGCCGTCCAACTTCAAATTTTCCAGAACCTTCTGGCACCGTATATAGGCAACTCCACCGCCGGGAACGATCCCTTCTTCCACGGCAGCTTTCGTGGCATGCATCGCATCCTCGATCCGCGCCTTCCGTTCTTTCATTTCCGTTTCTGTTGCCGCACCAACTTTAATGACCGCCACTCCACCTGTCAGTTTTGCCAAACGTTCCTGCAGTTTTTCGCGATCGTAATCGGATTTGGTATCTTCAACTTGCCTGCGAATTGCCGCAATGCGTCCCTGGATGTCCTTTTTCGATCCCAGGCCTTCCACGATCGTCGTATTCTCTTTGTCAATCACAACTCTTTTCGCCTGGCCGAGATCCTTTAGTGCCAGGTTCTCCAGCTTGAAACCGATATCTTCGGAAATCATTCGCCCGCCCGTCAGAACGGCAATGTCTTCCAGCATTGCTTTGCGGCGGTCTCCGTATCCGGGAGCCTTTACAGCTGAAGTTTTCAACGTGCCGCGCAGTTTGTTGACCACGAGAGTGGCAAGCGCTTCGCCTTCGACATCTTCGCAGATGATCAGCATGGGACGACCCGACTGAGCAACCTTCTGCAAAATCGGCAGAAGATCGTGGATTGCCGAAATCTTCTTCTCGTAGATCAGGATATAGGGATCTTCCAAAACAACTTCCATGCGATCCGGATCCGTGATGAAGTAAGGAGAAAGATAACCGCGATCGAATCGCATTCCTTCCACCAGATCCAGGCGAGTGTCCTGCGCTTTTCCTTCTTCTACGGTGATCACTCCATCCTTTCCCACTTTTTCCATCGCTTGCGCAATCAGTTTTCCAACTTCCCGGTCGTTATTAGCCGAAATTGTGCCGACATCTTCGATGTCTTTGCTGCCGGACACAGGAGTCGAAAGTTTTTTCAATTCTTCGACAACGGT